>NZ_BAAAKI010000023.1:0-4653 GCF_039527675.1 Luteococcus sanguinis | reverse complement strand
AACGGGGGTCCTCCCTTCACGTCAACCCGCAAACTGTCATGAACGTCCCTGCCACCAACACCTAGGCGCGGCCCCTGACAGTTCTTGCGAGGGTGCGGTTGAGGTGCGTCGCGGGAGCATCAGACCGGGAGCATCAGACCGGGAGCATCAGACCGGGGGCATCAGACGGGGGGCATAAGGTCTTTGGTCGTGGACCGACCCGACGACATCCTTGGCGCGCTGGACGATGAGCAGCGCCAGGTCGCAACGTCCCTTGGTGGTCCCGTCGCCGTGATCGCCGGTGCCGGGACGGGCAAGACCCGCGCCATCACGCACCGGATCGCGCACGGCGCCCGCACCGGTGACATGGATCCTCGCGCAGTCCTGGCAGTCACCTTCACCACCCGCGCCGCCGGCGAGATGCGCGGCCGGCTGCACAGCCTGGGCGTCGGCCAGGTGCAGGCCCGCACCTTCCACTCGGCAGCACTTCGTCAGGTGCAGTACTTCTGGCCACGCGCCTATGGCACCGACCTACCGCAGGTGACCGAGGGGCGCATGGGTCTGGTGGCCGAGGCCGCGCAGCAGCAACGCCTCCGCGTCGACACGGCGTTGCTGCGTGACTTGCTGGCCGAGGTGAGCTGGGCCAAGGTCTCCAATGTCACCGCGGGGGAGTACCCGGCGCTGGCGCGTGCCGCCGGGCGCCAGGTCAACGGCGTCCCGGCAGAGCAGGTCGCCAAGATCTTCACCGGCTACGAGGCCGCCAAGCGCAACCGTGGCCAGATCGACTTCGACGACATCCTGCTGTGCGCGGCCGCGCTGCTCTCCGAGCACGATGACATCGCTCGCGAGATCCGCGAGCAGTACCGCCACTTCGTGGTGGACGAGTACCAAGACGTCTCACCGCTGCAGCAGAGCCTGCTGGACCTGTGGCTGGGCGGCCGGGACGATGTCTGCGTTGTCGGCGACCCACACCAGTCCATCCACGCCTTCGCGGGGGCTCGCTCGTCCTTCCTGACCACCTTCGCGCAGACCCACCCCGGCACCACGATCGTCCGCCTGGTGCGCGACTACCGCTCGACTCCCCAGGTGGTCGACTTGGCCAACAAGGTGATCGCGCCGCGGCGAACCGCCTCGTCGCCCCCCGCCCCGGCCCTGGGGGGAGTGCGCCTGGTGGCCCAGCAGCCGCCCGGTCCGGACGTGGAGTTCGCCTCCCACCCCGAGGAACCCGACGAGGCCCGGGCCGTGGCCCAGTGGCTGCAGTCGATGGCCAACGAGGGCGTGCCGTGGCGCGAGATGGCGGTGTTGTTCCGGATCAACGCGCAATCCCCGGCGCTCGAAGCTGCCCTGTCGCAGGCTGGCATCCCCTACATGGTGCGCGGCAGTGAGCGCTTCTACGAACGAACCGAGATCAAGCAGGCGCTATCCCAGCTGCGGTCGGCCACCCGCGCGGAACCCGAGGGTCCGGCCTTGCCGCTGGTCAAGGACGTGCTGTCCGGGCTCGGCTGGGCCGAAGAACCACCCGAGGGCCAGGGCAAGGTGCGCGAGCGCTGGGAGTCGCTCAATGCGCTGGTCGACCTCGCCCACGACGTCGGCGTGGAGGACCCGGCGCGTGACTTCTCCCAGGTGGTCGCGGAGCTGTTCGAGCGCGCCAGCCGCCAGCAGGCGCCGGTCAACCAGGGCGTCACCCTCGCCACGATGCATGCCGCGAAGGGTCTGGAGTGGGAAGCGGTGTCGCTGTTCGGCGTCGCCGAGGGGACGCTGCCCTTCGTGCTCGCCACCTCCGAGGAGCAACTCGCCGAGGAGCAGCGGTTGCTCTACGTGGGTGTCACCCGTGCCCGGAGCAGACTGAGGATTTCCTGGAGCCGGACGCGCAGCGGTGGGCGGGGGGCCCGTGGACCTTCCCGCTTCCTGGACGGTTTGACGCCCGCGGCGGTCGCCGCGCAGGCCCAGCGCGAGCGGGGTAGGGGACGGACGTCTCGCCGTTCTGCCCAGGAACAGGTGTGCCGCGTCTGCGGCCGCAGCCTGACCAATGGCGCCGAGCGCAAGCTGGGCCGCCATGAGGGCTGCCCCAGCGAGTACGACGAGGCGCTGTTCGCGCGGCTGAAGGCGTGGCGCAAGAAGACCGCGGACGCGTCCTCGGTGCCCGCCTTCGTGGTGTTCACCGACGCGACCCTGTTGGCGATCGCTGAGTCAGAACCCGCCAGCGAATCGCAGCTGCTGGCCGTCAGCGGGGTGGGCCGCACCAAGTACGAGCGCTATGGAGCGGACGTGCTGTCGATCATCGGCGGCGAGGATCCCGGCGACGAGGTGTTGCCCTGAATCGTCGTGAAATGCCTTGTCAAAAATATGTTGCAGGATCTTTCGGGAATCCTTTAATGTTTTTCCCGCAAGCCCGGAGCGTCCGGGTGGCGATTCACCGAGAGGAGGGCAGCGAGATGAACACACAGATCAGCGCGATCGTCATGAAGTTCACCGCGTGCGTCGACACAACGTCCGCCATCGCCCCCAACCTCGGTGTTCCCGAGCGCAAGCATCTGCGCGTCTACGCCACCACCAGCAACGTGACCCCTCCGCGAGCCTAGAGCCCCGTCATTCCTGACAGGCCGTGCCTCCCGGAGAACCCCGGGACTGCACGGCCTTCGTCGTCTCCCGGCCAGTTGACCAGACCAGCTCCAGGAGTTCGACCATGACGACCGCACTACGCGAAACCCCCTTCCAGACCAGCACAGCCCGCGGCAGCGACCGCGTCATGGACGACGTGCGGGGCCTCGAGCAACTCACCTGGCCAGCCGTTGCTTCGAGCGAGCAGGCTGCCTGTCTGGAGGCCGACCCGGAACTCTTCTTCGCCGAGATGCCAGCCGACCTCGAGCTTGCCAAGAGGGTATGCGTCGAGTGCCCCCTCCGCGAGCCGTGTTTGGTGGGGGCACTGGATCGGCGGGAACCGCACGGGGTGTGGGGTGGTGAGATATTCGCCGAGGGGCAGGTGATCGCCCGCAAGCGTCCCCGGGGGCGTCCGCGAAAACACCCATCGCCCGAATGGCTCGCAGCCTGACCCACGTGCCGCTGACAAAGCCCAGCCCAACGGAGTCCTGCCGGGGTGATCACCCTCACCCCGGGCAGGTGCAGTCCGGGTGCACGGGGAAGCGAGCCACGGGCAGGTCGGGCGCCAGACGGTCCAGCCCCAGCACCCGGCCCTCGAGCCGTCCTCGATGCCCCTGCGCCCACCAGCCCACCTCCAGCACTGCCTGCGCCGCGACCGCCCGCACCACGGTCTCGTCCGGGTCGGAGCGGTGCATCCCCAGCCGTGCCACCGTCGCACCCCGTCCGGTGTCCCTCGCGCCGACCACCAGGTCGTGGCAGCCCAGACAGGGTGTGCGCCCAGGTTCGACCATCGGGCCAACGCGTCCGAGGTCGCGGTGGGCGCGCAGCACCAGGTGGGCCAACCCATGGCGGACCAGCTGGTCTACCACCAGGCGGTCCGGCTCGACGTACTGGGTGGCGACCACGACCAGGTCGGCCCAGCCTCGTAGGTCGTCCATCCCACTTCCGGCCCGGCAGGCGATCTTGCGCCGCTGCAGCAGCCACCTTGCCATCGCGTGCCCGCAGGTGGGCTCGGTTGAGTGGATCCACTCCAGTTGTGAGGGCGGGCGCGGATCGATCACCAGCATCGGGTCGGCGCCGCCGCGTCCCAGCGCCACCGACACGGCGCGGGCCAACGACCCCGAACCGAGCACCGCGATCCTCAGCCCGCCCAGCACCCGATCCGAGGGGCCCTGGTCGGCCAGCCCGTGGTGGGCCAGCGTCGTCCACAGCGGGTCCCACCGTTCCTCTGTGCGGGGCCACCACCCGTCCGCGCGTCTCAGCGCGACCACCAACTCATCGGGAGGCGTGGCGAGATCGGCCCAGCGCTGGTCATCCAGCCACAACCGGACGCCGGTGCTGCTGGGCAGCAGTTCTGCACGAAGCCGTGGGTGGGTGATCTGGTCCATGGGGACAGTCCAGCGAGCTGGTGTTGTCCGAGGTGTTGTCCGCGGGCGTCCGGTGGTCGTCCCACGCTCCGCCCGGGGACGAAGAACGGGGGCGAGCCGACTGGCTCGCCCCCGTTCGAAGTTCTTCGTGGCCTCAGCAGAGGCCGCGGATCACTTGGCCTTGCCGAGGATGCGGTTCAGGTTGGTGCCGCACTCGGGGCACTTGGCCTTGGCCATGCGGGTGCCCTTGTCATTGACGACAACGTTGCCCGAGGCCTCGCGCTTGGCCTTGCACTTCACGCAGTAGAACTCACCGCTGTAGGTCTCGTCAGCCACTTTTCCTCCTGTGGTTGTGGTGGTGTCGGCCCTGACCCCACGGACTTCCCGTGGCAGCCGTACCGTCACCGGCCGGGCTCTTCGCAACACCTTTCCACGCTCAACAAGCAAAAGGCCAGCGTCTGCACGGCGCGTCGAACCCATTTTCGGGGGGTTCTGGGCGGGAAATGCTGGTTCGGGGCTGTCTGAAGGCATGAAGTGAGGCCCTCGGCGGTCTGATCACTTGCCTTCCCCTGCGAGCGATCGACCTGCCAAGGGCCTCGGATGCAGAGTTTTCCAGCCCAGGGCCAGCTCGTCAAGCCCCCGACGAGACTCACACATGGTCCCCGCGTAGGTGGGTGCCGTGCCTCACATGTTTTTCCCCGCGAGG
>NZ_BAAAKI010000022.1:0-3237 GCF_039527675.1 Luteococcus sanguinis | reverse complement strand
CCTCGTCCGCACTCTCCAGCCGCCAGCCTGTGTCATCATCACGGACCAGCCCCACCACCATCGCCGTGTCCTCCATGCCACAGGACTACGCCCCAAAACCCTTCCTGACAAGGCTCCCGGCCATCATTAGCCGGTTAACAGGCAGGAGCCGACTTGGCCCATCGACCCTTTGAGGTGGTGCCGGCCGAGCGCGGCCAGGAACTTCCTGGAACGAAATTGGCTGCCTCTGTCCGAGTGCACGATGCAGCCGGTCACATCACCTCGGCGGGCCACGGCCATGTTGAGGGCGCCGACGGCAATCTTGGACTTCATTCGGTCACTGATCGAGTAGCCCACGATCCGGTTCGACCACACGTCCTTGATCGCGCACTCGTACAGCTTGCCCTCGTCGGTCCAGTGCTCGGTGATGTCGGTGAGCCACAGCTGGTTCGGCCCGGTCGCGGTGAAGTTCCGCTTCACCAGGTCGTCGTGGGCCGGAGGGCCGGGCTTCTTGCCGTTCTTGCCCCGCTTCTTCCCGAACACGCTCCACCACTGATTCGCTGCACAGATCCGCCACATGGTCCGGTCACAGCCCGACAGGCCGGCCTCACGGGCCTCGTCGGCCAGCAGCCGGTAGCCGAACTCCGGATCATCGGCGTGGGCGTCGAAGATCGCGTTCGCCAGCCAGGCCTGGTCGAGGTCGCGGTCGCTGACCGGCTGGGTGAGCCAGCGGTAGTAGGGCTGGCGGGCGAGCTTCAGTACCCGGCACGCGACCGTGACGGGGATCCCGTCGGCGGCCAGCTCTTTGACGAGCGGGTACATCATTTTCCCGGCAGGTTCGCCTGCGACAGATAGGCCGCCGCCCTGCGCAGGACCTCGTTCTCCTGCTCCAGGAGCCGGATCCTGCGCTTTGCATCGCGGAGCTCCTTGGCCTCGGCCTCGGTCACGCCTGGACGCACGCCATCAGCGACATCGGCAGCATGGAGCCAGTTCCGAAGGCACGACTCGGAGATCCCGAAGTCCTTGGCCAGCTGAGCAATCGGAGCCTCGCCCTTACGGGCAACCGCCACAACATCGTCGCGGAACTCTCTCGGATGGGGTTTGGGCATGGTGCACATCCTTCCAGCAGGGCCCCTCAGACCCCACAGATCGGTTGTCACCTACTCACGCAGCAGTCCCCAGCTGGATGCCGAGCCGAAAGACGTCTAGACGGTCTGGGTGCACTCGGCCGAGTACATCCAGATCACCAGGCGACCTGGGCCGCTGGCTCACCGTGGTCCACCAGCTCCAGAGCACGACGCCGGAACCACGGCGGCTTCGCAACAGGCACCACGGGCTCCTTGCCTGAAGCCGTCATCACCTCAGAACCGGCGTCCGAGAACGGATCAGGCTCCCTCCTCCGGGACGCCCGGCTGAGAATCTTCACAGTGAATTTCACCGAGGCCTGCAAGTGAGTGCACATTCGGCCGCTGGTGGTGAAACGTGTTCGACATCGGGGTGATATGGGCGCGTCGGTCCAGCAGTGGCGCTGGGCCTCGAACACAGGAGTTCATCCATGGGATCAACCACGTTCCGCGGTGCAGCGCTCGCCGCCGTTGTGGCAGCGGCCTCTTTCGTCTCGATGGCCGCCGCAGGACCCGCCTTCGCTGCGGATGATGTCATCACGCCCGACCACCCTGGCGGCGTCGCAGCCCCCCACAGTCCTGACGGGGTTCCCTCCAACGGCACCGGCCCCCAGTTCTCGACCTGGCCCGCCGCCTCGACCTACTCCAAGCTCCACCCCGGGGCCAACCCCCGGGGCGCGAACGACTTCACCTGCAAGCCCGCCGCGGGCAGCCACCCGGTGGTCCTGGTCCCCGGCACCGGCGAGGACGCCTTCGCGACCTGGTCCTACTACGCCCCCAAGCTGCGTGATGCCGGTCTGTGCGTGTACACGTTCAATTACAATATGGAGACCAATCCCGACCGTGAGTGGGCGGTCACGACCGGTGACATCCGTTCGACGGCCGCCTTCCTCGCCCACTACGTCGACAAGGTACGCGCTGCCACCGGCGCCGAGAAGGTCGATCTGGTCGGCCACTCCCAGGGCGGTGGTCCCCTCCCCCGCGCCTACATCAAGTGGTACGGCGGCGACAAGGTCGTGAACCGCCTCATAGGCCTGGTCCCCTCCAACAAGGGCACCAGCGTCTACGGCCTGGGGACCCTTGCAGGTCTGGACCGGCCGAACAGCCTCAGCGCCACCCTCCTCCAGGACTATGCCGACCGGCACAATTACGAGTCCCTGCCGCAACAGCTGGCGGGGTCACCGTTCCTCGCCGAGCTCAACGACGGCGGCATGACCGCTTCCGGTGTGAAGTACACCGTCATCAGCACCCGCTATGACGACGTGGTGACGCCGTACACGAACGCATTCATCCAGGAACCGGGTGTGGAGAACATCACCATGCAGAACATGTGTGCCCTCGACCACACCGACCACTTTGGGTTCACCTACGATCCCGTCGCTTTCCAGGTCGTGCTGAACACGCTCGCACCCGACCACGCCAGCACGCCGGTGTGCGTCTTCGTTCCCGGGTACGCCCAGTGACCAGGCACGTGCTGCGGCGATTGGGGGTCGGCGTTGCGGCCTGTCTGGCCTTCACCGGCCTGTCGTCCGGCCCGGCCCGGGCTACCGACGTGAACACCACCACGCTGCCCCCGGGCGTGGAGATGCCGAGCAGCCCGGGCGGGGTCCCGGCCGGCCCTGATGGCCCTGCCCAGACCACGATGTACAGGGCCGCCCCGGTGGCGTGGGCGCATCCTGGCATGAACCCGACCGGTGCGAACGACTTCGGATGCAGGCCCACGAACGGAAGATTGCCGGTCGTCCTCATCCCTGGAACCAATTCCGACGCCTACTCTGCCTGGTCGATGTACTCCCCGCGGTTGAGGGCGCTCGGCTACTGCGTGTTCTCGCCCAACTTCAACGGCAGGCTCTCCCTAGCGCAGAACTTCGCCTACACCGGCGACATTCGCGACAGTGCCAAGGGGTTGAAGATGTTCGTGGAGCACGTCATGAAGATGCGCCACTCCATCGACGAGATGGTGACCAGCGCCTGGCAGGCCCGCACCGCGCACTGACTGGCGCGGCTCGTGCGCCGCGTGATTCGGATGCCTCGGTTCAGTCCGAGGTGCCGAAACCCACGCGGGGCACGGTCATCGGCCATGAGGCCAAGGACGGAACGGCGTCGGTTCGTCTGCAGGGCTACCTGGCCGCGC
>NZ_BAAAKI010000021.1:0-1181 GCF_039527675.1 Luteococcus sanguinis | reverse complement strand
GCTCTGTACACGACAAATTTCACAGAACCCTTATCCTATCAGGGTTCTGCCTTCTTAAAATTGCCAAAATTTCCTTAAACTCTTCTTTTTTCCCAAAACCAATTAAACGCTGAATCGCCATTTGAACATAGTCTAAACCATAGCGAAATAAACTCATTGAGAGTCGTCCATGCTTCTTTATTTTTATCGCTTTTTTTTGATCATGTTGCCATTCACCCGTTAAGTAACACCAACAGAAGCTTATAGCTAACACCGCAATCAATTTTTTCACTCGTCTAGGGTCTGTCAAGCGCGTATTTTCAAGATTAAACCCGCGTCCTTTGAGACAACTGAATAAGGTTTCAATTTCCCAGCGTAATGCATAATCCTGAATAGCATTGGCATTAAACTGAGGAGAAACGACGAGTAAAAGCTCTCCATTTTCTAACTGTAGTGCACTTATATATAGTTTCACCCGACCAACCAAAATCCGTCGTTTACGACATTCAATTTGACCAACTTTAAGATGGCGAAATAAATCACTAATTTTATGATTCTTTCCTAAATGATTGGTGACAATGAAGTTTTTTTAACACGAATGCAGAAGTTGATGTCTTGTTCAATTAACCATGTAAACCACTGCTCACCGATAAACTCTCTGTCTGCGAACACATTCACAATACGGTCTTTACCAAAAATGGCTATAAAGCGTTGAATCAAAGCAATACGCTCTTTCGTATCTGAATTTCCACGTTTATTAAGCAATGTCCAAAGGATAGGTATCGCTATTCCACGATAAACGATTGCGAGCATCAGGATATTAATATTTCGTTTTCCCCATTTCCAATTGGTTCTATCTAAAGTCAGTTGCACTTGGTCGAATGAAAACATATTGAAAATCAACTGAGAAATTTGACGATAATCAAAATACTGACCTGCAAAGAAGCGCTGCATACGTCGATAAAATGATTGTGGTAAGCACTTGATGGGCAAGGCTTTAGATGCAGAAGAAAGATTACATGTTTGCTTTAAAATAATCACAAGCATGATGAGCGCAAAGCACTTTAAATGTGACTTGTTCCATTTTAGATATTTGTTTAAGATAAGATATAACTCATTGAGATGTGTCATAGTATTCGTCGTTAGAAAACAATTATTATGACATTATTTCAATGAGTTATCTATTTTTATCGTGTACAGAG
>NZ_BAAAKI010000020.1:0-1514 GCF_039527675.1 Luteococcus sanguinis | reverse complement strand
TCGAGCAGCAAGCACGCCCCAAACTGCCCAACCCGGCAGGCATCCGCCGCCACGCCAGCTGACCCCCACCCACGCGGGGAATTTGGGACTGATGCTCCTATCTGGTGTCAAGCTGCTGTGAGCCATTCTCGGTAGCGGTGGGCGAGGTCGTCGCTGCGTCTCTTGCCGAGTTCGATCTCGGAGATTCGTGCGGGCCAGGTGCCGCAGGCTTCGGCGGCGTTGGTGAGGGTGATGTTCTTGGCTTGGCGGGCGGGTCGTAGGTCGGTGTAGTTCGGGATCTCGCAATGGCCGGTCAGGGCGCGGTAGACCTTGAGGTTCCCCCCGGAGCGTAGAGGCATCCACAATGAGGATCGAGATGCCAGAGAAGCGCAAGAAGTACGACCGGGAGTTCCGTGAGGGAGCGGTCCGGTTCGTCGAGGAGACGAACAAGCCGATCGCGCAGGTCGCTCGAGATCTGGGCGTGAACGAGGGCACGCTGGGCAACTGGGTCCAACGCGCTCGTGCCGCACGCGAAGGTCATGGCGAGCTGTCCAAGGACGACTACGAGGAGCTGAAACGGCTCCGCGCCGAGGTCGCCGAGCTGCGGATGGAGCGCGATGTCCTCAAGCGATCCGTGGTCCTGTGGGTGAAGGAGGCGACGAAGTGAGCGTGGCACGCTTCATCGCCGACCAGAGGACCAACTACGCCGTGCCACACACGACCGTCTGCGCGTTGCTCGGAGTCTCCGAGGCGTGGTTCTACAAGTGGATCAAGCGCGCGGACGGCCCGGGCGCCGCGAGCGGGCTGTTCACCGACACCGACCGGCGGCGCGACACCGTCGACCGGGCCGTGGCCGTCGCGTTCCGCAAGACGAAGGGCCTGCACGGATCGCCCCGCCTGCGCGAGGACCTGCGCGAGGGCGGATGGCGGGTCAGCGAGAAGACGGTCGCCGAGTCGATGCGCCGTCAGGGCCTGGTGGCCCGCGTGATCAAGCGCCGCAGCGGCCTGACCAGGCAGGACAGGACCGCACCCAAGTTCCCGGACCTGGTGCGTCGCGACTTCACCGCGCCGGCGCCCAACTACAAGTGGGTCGGCGACATCACCGAGATCCCCACGGCCGAGGGCAAGCTGTACCTGGCCACCGTGATCGACCTGTACTCACGCCGGCTGCTCGGCGCCGCGACCAGCGCCCACCCCGACGCTGACCTGGCGTGCGCGGCGATCCGGATGGCCGTCACCGCTCGCGGCGGCAAGGAGGCGATCTGGCGCGAGGACGAGGCCAACCGCGTCATCTTCCACACACCGACAGGGGCTCGACCTACACGGCGACCTCGTTCACCCGGCTCTGCGCCGACCTCGGGATCCGCCAGTCGATGGGCCGGGTCGGCTCGTGCCTGTTAACCGGCTAATGATGGCCGGGAGCCTTGTCAGGAAGGGTTTTGGGGCGTAGTCCTGTGGCATGGAGGACTCGGCGATGGTGGTGGGGCTGGTCCGTGATGATGACACAGGCTGGCGGCTGGAGAGTGCGGACGAGG
>NZ_BAAAKI010000019.1:0-16317 GCF_039527675.1 Luteococcus sanguinis | reverse complement strand
CGGCGTCGGGATCACCGCGGCCTTGCGCCGCAACGGTATCCAGGTGGTTGAGGTCAACCGCACCCGTCCCGCGGGGCGCCGCAAACAAGGCGAGACCGACCGCCTCGACGCCTACCGCGCCGCCCGCTCGGTGGTCTCCGGCGAGGCAACCACCCACCCCAAGCACGACACGATCGAACCACGCCCTCGTGGTGACCCGTCGCAGTGCCAACAAGTCCCTGCAGGCCTGCTGGCGCCAGATCGGCTCCATCGTGGTCAACGCGAATCCCCGCCTGCGTGACAAATACCGCCACGTCAGCCGTGACAAGCTCATCGACCTGCTGGCCGCCTCCCGCCCGGACCAGGTCCGTGACCTCGCCGACGCCACCATCTTGCGGGCCCTGCGCAGCCTGGCCCGGCGGCACCAGTACCTCCGTGGCGAGATCGACGACCTCGACGAGCAACTCGACACCCACACCACCGCGAGGAACCCCGGGCTGCGCGCCATCCACGGCATCGGCCCGGCCCTGGCCGCGATCTTGGTGGTCACCGCCGGTGACAATCCCGAGCGGTTGCGCAGCCCAGCATCCTTCGCAGCACTCTGCAGGACCAGCCCCATCCCCGTGTCCTCCGGCAAGACCCAACGCCACCGCCTGTCCCGCGGCGGTGACCGACAAGCGAACTGGGCCCTGCACCAGATCGTCAAGGTCCGAATGAGCCACGACCAGCGCACCCGGGACTACCGGGACAAGCACCGTCGCCCGCGAAGTGTTCCGCGCGCTGACCGGGCACTGCGAGATCCCGAACTACACCGACCTGCGCCCCACCCGTCAGGACAAGAACCTCACCCTCACCACCGTCGCCCAGCACTTCAACGTCTGGCCTGCCCACATCTCCGAGATCGAACTCGGCAAACGCCGAGACGACACCCTGGCCCAGCGCTACCGAGAATGGCTCCAAGCCGCTTGACGGGAGATAGGAGCATCAGACCCACACGGCACCCGGCTGCCAACCCTGGGGGATGGGCTGGCAGCCGGGTGGCTGCTGGGCAAGGGTCACTGGCCAAGCGCGGTGAGTCTCTTCGCACCAATGGGTTCAGCCGTCTGAGTGGGCACTACTGCCCACCGGGATGCACTGGTGGCGACTTGATCCAGCTGTTGCTGCTCCGAGCGAGCGCGGGTGGCCAACAGCGGGCTGGTGGGACGGGCCGCGGCCAAGGAATTGTTCACCACCCACGCCCAGGGGTGGATGCTGGCGCGCTCGAGATCGGCAGCGAGGGCCCGTGCCTCGGTGACAGGGGTGGTCTCGGGCAGGGTGACGACCACGACCTTGGTGTGCTGGGGATCCTGCAGACGCATCAAAGGGGTGGTGACGTGGCCGCGCTGGTCGTCGTCGAGGTGTCGGGTGATGTCGCGGTGGTAGGCGCCGGTGGCGTCCATGAGCAGCAGGGTGTGGCCGGTGGGCGCGGTGTCCATGATGACGAACTGGTCGCGGGCCTTGTTCACGGCGCGGCTGAACTGTTGGAAGACAGCGATCTCCTCGGTGCAGGGGCTCATGAGGTCTTCGGCGAGGGCGGCGCGGCCAGCCTCGCCCAGTTTGGCACCCTTGGAAGCCATCACGCGGTCGCGGTACTCCTGGGTCGCCTGCTCGGGGTCGATCACGCTGACCTCGAGGCCCGGCACGTCTCCCTCGAGGGTACTGGCCAAGTGGGCAGCGGGGTCGGTGGTGGTGAGCAGGACCTTTTTGCCGCGCTGCACCAAGGCCACCGCGATGGCGGCGGCCAGGGTCGTCTTGCCGACACCTCCCTTGCCCATGGCCATCACCAGGCCGTGGTCTGCCCGGGCCAGCTCATCAACCAGAGCGGCAAGACGGGGCATCGTCACATCGTTCCCGCTGGTCTGCGGTTCCTCGGCAGCGGCGACGTCGACGCGCTCGTCGAGCAGGGTCTCGAGAGCGTCGAGGCCGACCATGTTGACCGACTTGAGCTCGATGGTGTCGCGTGGCAGTGCCGCCAACGCTGCCGGCATTCGGCTGAGGGCCGTCTGCTCGCGGGCGTGGATGGCACGCGAGAGGTCATCGGTCGCGGCGGATGCCGGGAGCTGGCCGTTTACCACGAGGTTGGTCGCATGGATGTCGAGCTCGGCCAGTTCCTGGAGGGTGCGAGCCACCTCACGCAGGGTGGACTGTTGGGCCCGGGCGATGAGCACCAGTCGGGTGCGCGTCGGATCGGTCAAGGCCTGGACCGCGGCACGATAGCTGGCGCGGTTCTTCTCCAGCCCGCTCATCGGTCCCAAGCAGGAGGCGTCGCCCTTGCCGTTGTCGAGGTAGCTGGTCCAGCTGCCGGGCAGCTGCAGCAGGCGGATGGTGTGACCTGTGGGTGCCGTGTCGAAGATCACGTGGTCGTAGTCACGAGTCATCTCCGGGTCGGCCAGCAGGTCGGTGAACTCGTTGAACGAGGCAATCTCCGTGGTGCACGAACCGGACAGTTGCTCGGTGATGGCCTCGATCTCCTTGATCGGCAGGATGGCCCGAACCGGCTCGAGGAGCTTGTCACGGTAGGCGGCAGCCGCCTGGTCAGGGTTGATCTCCAACGCGGCCAATCCCGGCACGGCGGGGATCTGTGTGACCTTGTTGCCGATGGTCACGCCGAAGACCTGGGCGACGTTGCTGGCAGGGTCGGTGCTGACCAGCAGCACGCGCTTACCCTGACGGGCCAGGCGGACGGCCGTCGCGCACGCGATACTGGTCTTGCCCACGCCGCCCTTGCCGGTGAAGAAGAAGTGCCGAGGGGCGTCAGCGAGGAAGCTGAACATGTCAGTCTCCTGGGGTCTCTTGGGCGGAGCGTTCAGCAGCAGCCCGAGTCGGTTGACGTTGCCCTCGGCTCGCCGCAGCATCCACCCGTTGACGGAGCGGAAGTCGGCTGTGACGATCCGCAGCAGCCCGTGGTGGTCACGGGAATCTCCGCCGACGAGCAGCAGCCGCCGGCAAGGGCCTCGTCTACCAACCCGGCGTAGCGCACGAGCTCGTCCAGCCGGGGATGACGACCAGTCAGCACCGTGACGTCATCGACCAAGGTCAGGGGCAGGCCCTCGGATCCCGCAGTCTGGAGGAAGTTCACGACCACAGGGTTCTGCGCGAACAGCGACGGGTCACTGGCCAGGTTGGAGCGCTCGATGTCTACTCCACGGTCCTTGAGCGCGTTGACCGCGGCAGTGAAGTCGACCAGCGCTTGGTCTAGCTCCGGACCACACACCCCCGTGTTGCAGCACAGCGCGGGCTCGAAGACACGAATGACCGACATGACGAAACCTCCATAAGATCAGGACATCCAAAATATTGATGGACGTCGATATGTCAGATGATACAGACACATCGATGAACGTCAATACGTGAGGTAGGGTGAATCCATGACCATGTCGGTGGACCTGACCCTCGATTCCTCCACCTGCCTGCCTGGCGGGGCCACGATCTCGCCCCAGAGGGCCGAACAGGTTGCCCTTGTCGCCAAGGCGCTGTCGGACCCGGTGCGGCTGCGGATCTTCCACCACATCGCCGCGAGCTGCTGTTCGAGCGTGTGCGCCTGTCACCTCCCGGAGGTCTTCGGCGTGACGCAACCGACCCTGTCGCACCATCTGAAGAAGCTGGTGGAAGCCGGTCTGGTCAACCGTGAAATGCGTGGGCGTTGGGCCCACTTCACTCCTCGACCCGAAGGTCTCGCGGCCCTCACGACCCTCCTGGGAGAACTGTCATGACCAACCCCACCCGCCCCTCAGTGCTGTTCGTGTGCGTGAAGAACGCCGGTAAGAGCCAGATGGCAGCCGCGCTGATGCGCCAGGCCTGCCGGGACGCAATCGAGGTCCATTCGGCCGGAACGCGACCCGGCAGCGCGCTCAATGCCGCCTCCCGTGCGAGCGTCGAGCGCGTCGGGGGCAGCTTCGAGGGGGAGTTCCCCAAGACCATCGATGCCGATCTGCTGCGCCGCGTCGACCGCGTCGTCCTCATCGGAGCCGAGGCCCAGCTGGCCCCCGTCGAGGGAATGCGTGGCACCATCGAGCGCTGGACGACAGAGGAACCCTCCCTGCGCGGCATTGAAGGCGACCAGCGCATGGACCTGATCCGCGACGACCTCGCCGCCCGAACCCTCGAGCTGCAAAGTGACCTGCTGGCCGCGTCGGAGTGACCTCGCCCCACCCTCTGACCAGCAAACGTCAGGAGCCAAGGCTGCGTCGTGGAACTACGCCAGGCGCCAAGCCACGCACACCGACGACTTCAACGCGGCACCACAGCAACTGTTCGCAGCGACTGGAAGGGCGTGATTAAGGGGAATCATCACGAGGTGCATCCCACCTCAGTGCTGAGCCTGAGCCAAGGGGCCATGGCACGTGCGATCGCGTGCCATGGCCCCTTGCTGTGTCCAGCTCTCGACGGACGGAAGTTCGCGAACCATCCGCCGCTCGCAGTGATTGGGGCCGATTAGGCCCGTCCCTCTGGGGCCAAATGAACTTGACACATTCAGGCGCACTGTGCGTGACCCACGACACGGATAGTAGGAAGGCGGCTGCCCGCAAGGACGAGGGGCGGATCCGAGGTAGTTGCACACCACGGCCAACGCAGTATTGCGAAGACTTCTATGGCGATATGCCTGGGGCCGAACGATCTGACGGCACTGTCGACACAGACTGCCGATGATGCCCCGCAGGGGCCATCGTCTCCGCAGGGTCTGCTCCAAAGTGGACCATCACGTCGCGTAAGTGATCTTGGCCGCGGGTCAGGAGGCGACGGGCCGTCGATTCCGACATGTCCAGGCCCACGGCGATCGTCTTGATGGGCTTCGGGGGTCGTCCGATGCCGTAGAAGTCCCGCAGCACGGAACTCTCGGCCGGCGGGAGGGCACGCAGGTAGGGGCGCAGGTCCATGCTGTCGACAGTGTCGACGTCGTGGTGCGCTCGAAAGGCGACGTGCGATTCGAGACCTTCGAGCGATGCGCTCGCTCGACGGGTCAGCAGCATCTCCACCCGCTCGATCGGCGCGCCAGTCTCGGCGGCGACACGTGCCGCGCCATTGGCGCCGGGACCGGCTGGTTGCGTGGCGGCGAGCGCGCGGTAGCGGTACTGGTCGCGCGCAGCGTGCGCGGTGAGGCCTTGGCGGGCGCCTGCCTCGGTGGCGATGGCGGTCACCAGCGCTTGCCGGATGCTGCCGTATGCGAAGGAGGACCACACTCCCCTGTTCGGGTCGAACCTGTGCACCGCATATATCAGGCCGAGGACCCCTTCTTGGAAGAGGTCCCGGTCGGAGGGTGCGATGCGGGCCTGGCGCATCGTGTAGCCGACCAGGCCCAAGCTCGAGGCCACGACCCGCTGGCACGCCGCCTGCCCGGCACCGACCAACTGCTGCAGCTCCCCGCGCGTCGCCCCGCGCGTGGCCCGCAGAGCATCCGCCTCCCCGTCGAGAGCGCTGCGCGCCAGGACGCCCGCATCACGAGCGTCCCAGCAGCTGTGGAGCTGCTGTTCATCCGGCCTCACGTGAGGACCTCACCGCTACCGGTGTCGACGATGTGGCCGTCAACCAGCGCGAAGCGGGTGGTCGCAAGGTCTTCATCGTCGGGTTCGAGGTGTTCCACGTCGCGGTCGAACAGCCCGGCCCGGACCGTGGCGTCCTGTCGGGCGGCGCCGATCCGGGCGGTTCCGGCGCAGGGACGATGACCTGCGTCGCAGGTGGTGCGCAGGGTCTCCTTCATGCGGTTCTGGAAGGCAGGCAGGGTGTAGCGGTGCCACTCGGCCAGCAGGTCCGACGTGGCCGCGAGCCCGGCCCTCCGTCGCTGGTCGAACACGGTGCCGAGCTCGTGGACCAGGTGCGGGTGTCGCGGCCAACACGACGGGACGATGTCGCCCAGCTGCCACGCGTACTCGGTGTTGAGCCAGTCGACGCAGCGGTCGAGCCACTCCCACGCTTCCAGCCGCAGGTCACGATCAGTGATCCCTGCCACATCCCACGGCCTCGCGATGAACTCCACTGGCCCCAGGTGCTTCACCGTGGACGGGTCCTTCGCCTGCTCCAAACGCGCCAGGTTTGCATACGCCCGGTGCATCCGCCCACCCACCGACGGGAACGGCCTCACCAACTCTGACATCGACAACCTCCTCCACCTCGGGAATCTGTTGTCCCAAGCCGCAGCGGCTGTCCGGGTGCCTACAACCCGGCTGTGCCAGCCTGTCTGACTTGGTCTCGGATGCGCTGCTGATCGGCCAGGAGACGTTTGCCGGCTCGGCCGTCGATGCAGCGGTCGAGCTTGGCCAGAATGGGTTTCGCGTTCTCGGCGATCACCAACGCGTGACGCTCGCGCAGCTCCCGCACCTCGGCGGGGCGGATCACCGGCACGTCCTCGCCCGAGACCGAGCGGCTGTGGTGCCTTCCTTGCTGATAGGTCGTCCGGGCGATGCGCTTCAGGCCGGCCAGGTCGGAGACCTCCTTGTTGAACGCCACGTCCTTCGACCCCCCGAACAACACCAGCACGTTGGTCAGCCCAGAACAAGGCCCGCGCCTCCTGCTCGCCGAAGATCGCGGCCAGCTGGCGCCAGGTCTGCGCCGCGTAGATGAACGACAACCCCAACGCCCGCTCATTGGCCATCCTCGTCCGCAGCGTCGGCAACGGCGCCGTCGACGGCAACTCGTCCAGCACCGACAGCATCGGCGGACACAACCTGCCCCACCGCGACTCGTGCGCCAGCCCCAGCGCCGTGTCCAGCACATGCTCCGCTGCGGCCGTCATCAACGGCGAGGCCGATGCATACGGATCCTCCCGGCCCAGCATGTACACCGTCCCGCGGTTGGCCAGCAGCTGCCGGATGTCCGTCGCCGGCGAGCCGGCTGACGGGACGCAGCGTCGGCGGATCTCGGTCTGGAAGAACAACGACATCGCCTGCTGCACCGTTGTGATCGTGTTGCCCGCCGTCCGGTCATCACCACGCAGCGCACCCGTCAACAGCCCATGCCAGAACGGAGCCGCCTGCGGATGCTGCCGCAGGATCTCCTCCGGCTCGCCCGTCGACAGCGGACTGGCCACCCACTCCAACACCAGATCCAGATCACCGCCGGCCAGCGCGGCGGCGTGGAAGTACGACTGGATCACCTTCGCCGCCTCCGTCGCATAGAACCGCGCAGCATCATCACCCCGCCCACCCGCCGAACCCGCCTTGAGCGTCCCCGCCGTGAACGCCTTCGCCCGACGCTCCGCCACAAGAGGATCCGCGCAACCAGCGATCGGATCCCACACCAGCGACGGCAACCCCGGCGCCAGCCCGAACGGGTCCAACACCGCTACCGGCCCCACGCCAGAGCGCCGCGACAACGACAAGAACAAGTCATCCGGCTTCGTCAACGTCACCAACGCCGCCCCCGGCGCCGACAACAACGCCGGCGTCAAAATGTCCAACGTCTTGCCCGAGCCCTGCGGCCCGATCACCCCAGCCGTCCGGTCGAAGGGACACCACAGCTCTCCCCCACGCGGACGCTTCGCCCGCCCGATCCGCCACCCGACCTCAGCCGCTCAACCCCGACTCATCACGTCCCCTTCCGAGCCAGGTCAGGACGCACGACGCTGCGGACCCGACGCAGCCTCGCCACCCCGAGCAACTCCCGGGCCTCGTCGGCCGACGCGTACCCAGCACCCACCCCCGGACTCCACCGCAACCACACCTCGCGACCCGCCAGGGTGAGCAGCACCAGCAGCACCAGCTCCGCCACGAGGATTGACGCGGCCAAGGCTCCACCGCCGACGGAGCACGAGCCCGGGGTCAGTCCCGCATCCGGACGACCCGCCAGGATCCCGCCGGTCGAACGCACCAGCTCGTCTGGCCACAACCAGTCCGAGCCAGCGGCCCAGCAAGCCGTTGTTCGGCCCAGCTGCACCCCCGTTCCCAAGGTCAGAACAAGCCCACCCAGCACCAGTACGGGCAACTCCCACGTGAGCGGATAAGGATCCCTCGTCGACATGACACCTCCGAAGGCGCAAGCCGACCATCAACGGTCCGTGCCAAGACGCTCAGGCAGCGTGTCAACCGAGCTGGGCGGGCCCCCGACATTGAATGTCCGCCCCCGTCGAGGTACCCGTTACCGGACCTTGAGAGTTCAGCGGAGCGTAAGCGAGGGGCTACCCGCGCCCCGATCCCGCCGCCCCACAGCCCTTCCGGTAGGTGTTCAAGAGGACTCCTCCGGGCAGTTGCTCTGACTGCACCAACCGGTAGGACGCGGGGACTTTTGATCCGCGTACCAGGGGAATGCCGCTTCCGAGCAGGACGGGGTTGACCTTGAGTTGGAGCTCGTCGACGAGGTGCAGCAATTGCGCCGCGAGGTCGCCTCCCCCGCACAACCAGATGTCTTTGCCGGGCTGCCGTTTGAGATCCGCCACGAACTGGGCCGGATCCTCGCTGACTCGCTGTACCGCGGGCGAGTCAGGCAGGGGACTGTGCGTCACCACATATTGCGCCAGATGTGGATAGGCGCCGTCAGTGAGCCCGTGATCCAGGGCTGGCTGGTGGGTGCGGCGTCCCATGATCACGGCGTCGAAGCGCCGCGGCGGCGCCGTGACTCCGAGGGGTTCCCTGACATGGACCGGGCACGTCTCCGGATACCGGTCGAACAGCACCCGTAGCGTTGCGGGGTCCTGGGGGAATACCGAGAAGTCGCCATCCGCGTCGGCGATGAAGCCGTCGATCGATGTGGCGACGTAGTAGACGAGGTTGCGCATCAGACTCCAATCACTACAGCCGTCGTTGTTGAGTCAAGTACAACACATGTAGTGGACGAGCCGGTAGGGTATTTGCCATGGTTGCCAACCCCGACAGGCGCGCCGTGGTCTGTGACGCTGCCCTCCACATCCTCGGCAGCGAAGGCCCCCGATCCTTGACACACCGCGCGGTGGACCGCGAAGCGGGCCTACCCTTGGGCACCACCTCGAACTACTTCCCCACCCGGTCGGCACTGTTCGCCGGCATGACACGACGCCTGTTCGAAGCCCTGACCCCAGACCCAGCACGACTGGAACAGCTCGCCACCCTGCCCGTCCACGACGCCGGGCCCAAATACATCGCCTACATCGTCGAACGACTCCTGGCACAGCCGGACCTCGGTCGGGCATGGTTCGAACTACGCCTCGAAGCCCACCGCTCCCCCGAGATCGCCACCCTGGTGACTCCAGTGCTGCAAGAAGGATTCGCCCAGGACGTCGCCTTCCACCAGGCACGCGGCCTGCCCGGCGACGCCGAGACAGTTCGAACGCTGCACCACCTGGTCGACGGCATCCTCTTCGACGCCCTGACCACCACCAGCAGGCCCGATTCGGATCCCGTGGAGCTGGCTCGGCGCGCGAGCCAAGCTCTCCTGAGCCCCTGAGCCAAGGGCCTGACGGACCCGTGCGCGGCTCCGGCGAATTCGATTGCGACGAGCACACCAGCTCTGGTCGACTGGGCCGATGCTGCCCCAGACCATCCCCACCCTTGAAGGTCGACGCGTCACGCTCAGACCCTTCCGGGAATCCGACGCGCCGCTGGTCCAGTCCGTCGCAGGTGATCCGCTGATCCCGCTCATCACGACCGTCCCGACCTCGGGGAGTCTCGAGGACGCGCTTGCCTACATCGACCGACAGCATGAGCGGCTGGTCAGCGGAGCTGGGTATTCCTTCGCCATCGCCAACGCCGAGACCGACGAGATGGTCGGACAGATCGGCCTGTGGCTGGCCGCCATCAAGCACGGCCGGGCCAGCACCGGCTACTGGGTCGCACCGCAACACCGGCGCCGGGGCTATGTCAGCGACGCTCTGCGCACGTTGTCCGACTGGGCCATCGACCACGACCAGGTCCAGCGGCTCGAGCTGTACGTCGAGCCCTGGAACGAAGGGTCCTGGCGCGCCGCCGAGAGGTGCGGCTTCCAGCGCGAGGGCCTGCTGCGGTCATGGCAGCCCGTCTGCGAGGAGCGCAAGGACATGTACATGTACAGCCGCCTCCGCAAGCACTGACCGAGCATGCTTGTCAGGGCAGGCGTTCTGCTGCCCTGTCGACGGCTCGGCTGAGTTCATCAGCCGGACGTCCGCGGACCACGGTGAACCCGACGATCTGCAGGGCGTACGTCTGACGGATCACGTCCGCTCGCTGTGCCGTGGCGGCATCCGCCAACTGGGGCAACACGTCCCAGCCATGCCAGAGCGCCAAGGACGCGACGTCATCGGCGGGATCACACCACGCGGCCAGATCCCAGTCCAGCACTCCCGCGACTCGGCCCTCCCGCCACAGAACATTCGCGCCCGCAAGGTCACCGTGGTTGAGCGCCTGCTCGCCCGCTGGCAGGGCCTCGACCCGAGCGACGATGTCGAGGGCAGCGGCCTGCTTCCCAGACGGCAGCAAGGGGACGACTCGCTCGCGCAGCACCGTGAGCCACTGGGCACCTCCGCAGAAGGCGTGCGGTTCTGCGAGCCACCCCCGCAAGGGCTCCACGTCGATCCCGTGGATCGCGTCCAACAACGCCCTAAATTCACCAGCGTCGCCAGACCCGGCCGGATGTGGCTCACCCTCCGGCCGTCGAGTCGCGACAGCGACGACGTCCCCGTGCCACACAGGGCACCCGAGCGAGGTCGGGACATCGAAAGGCAGTGCCGGAAGATGGTCCACCAACTCCTGGGTCCGAAGCATCTCGCGCGCAGCGTTTGGGTCACGTGCAATACACACGGCCGCTGTCTCCGTGAGAGCGACCACCGAGCTGCTCCCGGTCTCCACCAAGTCGAACCCGTCCCCATCACCTGGGACGCATTCCCGCACCAGCGCGGCAATGGTCTCGTCATCGGGCCGCGCGAAACGAGTCTCCAACTCCATGACCCGACCCTACGGCAGCTCCCTGACCCTCGCGTCCTTGACATCACCGCTCGCGCTTGGCGGTGGTGTCGTCTTGCAAGGTGGAAGCAAGGAAGCAGACACCACGAACCCCGCTGCTGCCCCCGTGTCATCAACGGTGGCCACCTCGCCCGCCCAGGCCCCGTGACCCGAACGTGCTCGGCTGACCGCGCCCAGCCATGGGGCACTACCGCGCGACGAGTACGGCTCTCAGCTTGGCCCGTGTCTGTTCGTGCAGCTGGAGGGTGTCCAGATGCGTGGCAACCTCTTGGGCGAAGTCGACCACCAGCGGGTGGGCGACCTTCACCCATTCCTCGACTTGGTCGGCGCCCCAAGCAGCTTGCGGGTCGTGGGTCGGCTGATGGCTCGCAACCCCGGCCATGGCCCGCACCGACAGCACGTAGTCATCAGCAATCGCCTCGGGAGACACACCAGCATTGGCGAGCAGGAGGCTGGTGATCAGCCCTGTGCGGTCCCTGCCCGCGCTGCAGTGCACCAAGACACCGGGCCTCGCATCAGCAATGGCCTCCAGCGTGGCCCGCACCATGTTGGGCAGGATGCGCACGTTGTGCCACCAGTACTCCGGGAAATCGAGGATCGGAAAACACGTCTCCCGAAACTCGGGGTTCTCGTGGTCCTCAGTGGGGGCACTGATGATCGTCACCGACCCAGGCACCACCGCGCCAGGGTCACCCCCTCGGGCGCCGACCTCGTAGCCACAGCGCAGATCAACCACAGAATGTAGCCCCCACGTGAGAGCTGCCTGCCAAGCATGGTCGTCCATCAGCTCACGTCGAGGACCGCGTGCGATCCGCCCGAACACGGTCGGACCCTGCGGCGTGGCAAGACCCCCAAGGTCACGCACGTTTGGCACGCGGCCCCACGCAAGATGTCGCATCCCACGACCATAGCGAGATCAGAGAAGACCAGGCCGCCCCTTCAGGCAAGCAAACCGGGCAACTGAGACAGAGCGCTGATGGCCTCTGCTTCTCGGTACTGGCCGGTCCTGTCCAGATGGATGGCCCGCCAGCCGGCCTTGCGAGGTGCCGTGACGTCCAGTTCATAGTCATCACCCACCAGGAGGCACTCGCCCGACGGGACGCCCAGCGCCTCAGAGGTGAGGTCGTACGCCTCTCGGTGGGGTTTCCCGACTCCGAGGCCCTCGGCGGTAAACACGTCGGGGAAGTAATCGGCGACGCCGATCCGGGCCAGCTTCTTGCGCTGCTGGTCGTCGCTGCCGTTGCTGAGGACCGCCAGCCGAAGACCGCGCCGTTGAAGCGTGCTCAGGCATTCGGCGACGTCCGGGTAGGGCTGCCAGGCAGCCTCGTACGCACGCAGGTAACCGGTGAAGACCTCATCGAGCGCGTCGTCATCACCGACGGGTTCCCCGAGCAGTGGCAGGACGTCACGCAGTCGCCGCCGACGTTGCTCAGCAAAGCTGATCTCCCCATCGCGCCATGCGGTGAAGTGTTGCTGCTCGGCTGCTGTCCAGCCAGCGGCCACCTCGTCGGTCATGCGATGTCCCAGACCCGTGACCCATGCCGCCAGCCCGGCGCGCGCCGACGCAGCGTGATCCATCAGGGTGCCGTCAATGTCGAAGACCACGACAGAGGAAGTGCTCACGAGCCGTGATCCTACGGCGCGCATGCCGGAACTCGTCACAGCAGATCCTCCTCGCATCAGTCGAAACCGTCACAAGGATGCGCGGGAGGCCAAGATTTGCTCCCGAAGGATCTCGGCATGCCCACAGTGCTGGGCCAGCTCACGCAGCACATGCAGGTAAACCCAACCAAGAGGGAGCGGACCGCGCCGATTACCAGGCAACTCGTCAGTGAGCGAGAGCCCAGCCACAGCCGCGCGTGACTGCTCCACTGCGGCCTCATAACCCGAAAGCACTGAGGTGATGGTGTCGGAGGGGTCAAGGATGAACGACTCATCCGGGCCGGAAACGATCCCCAACTCTGCCCGCGTCTTGCCTGTCGCCGCCTCGGCAAACCAGACGCGCTCCACGAAGGTGGCATGTTTCACAAGGCCGAGCAGCGTGGTGCGGGACGGCACCAAGGATGTTCGCGCTTCTTGCTCGGTCAGCCCGTCGAGCATGAGCATCAGGATGTCTCGGTGCTGGTCGATGAAGACGGGCAGTTGCTCCTCGATCGGCAGGACGTAGATCTCAGGGGCGTCGGTGTTGTGCATGCGGCCCATCCTTCCGGCCAGGAACCGGGAATGCCCACCAGATTTCCAGGTGGCGTCGCAGCAAGCAGCTGGGGATGTCGGTACCAGCTGCTTCACTCGATCCATGACCGCACCGTCGCAGCCCACCCACATCGCCGTCGTGGCACTCGTCAACAACGGGCGGATGCTCCTCGTGCACCGCCATCCAAGCCGCGAGAACTACCCAGACTGCTGGGACCTACCCGGAGGACATGTCGAGCCGGGCGAATCAGCCGACAGCGCCGCACGCCGCGAATGTCTCGAGGAACTCGCCATCCAGATCGATGACGCAAATCCGTTCCCGATGGCCTGCTCGAACCCAACGCTGCGCAAGCATGCCTTCCTGGCGACCAACTGGGTGGGGACCCCGGTCAACGCCGCCCCCGATGAGCACGACGCCCTCGGATGGATCACCTCCGACGAGCTACCCACACTCCACTTGGCGCGGCATCCGCACGCTGCCGGCCACGCCCACCTCGTTGCTGGGGCTTCTGTCACCGTTGATGGCCGCCGGGCTCGGCGTCCTCGTCGTCCATGACCCCCTGACACCGTGGCAAGTCCTCGGATTCGCGCTGGCACTTGGTTCCGTGGCCGCCGCCCACCTCCAGCCCGGCTCACCTAAAAAGGCCGCATGAGGTTGTTCAGGACGCTTGGAGGGCGGCTTTCGCTGAGGTCAAAGCAGCCTCCGCATTGGAGGTGTCGATCAGGGTCCGGGGTTCGTCCCGCAGGACGTCCCATTGCACCCAGCCGTCGTCTTGGACCTCTTCCCAAGTGGGCACTCTGTGCCCCGGGATGTCGGCGGCCCGGGTCTCGACCCGGCGGCGGTGCTCGGCTTCATCCCTCAATGACGTCTCGAGCACGACGAGTCGAGCATCAGAACGGGCCGCGGTCTCCTGCCATCCTTGCCGCGCCTCGGGGACCGGGTTCACGGCGTCGACAACCACTGGAGTGCCCACCAAGAGGTTGGAGGCCGCCAGCTCGTGGACGACGAAGTATCCCTCGGGCCCAACGTCGTTGCCTGCGCGCAGCAGGGCAGTCTCGACTGCGTCGACACGCAGGTAGCACGCCCCCGTGGCCCCAGCCAGTCCCTTTGCCAGGGTGGTCTTCCCGGTGCCGGGCCTGCCGGCCACCACGCACAACCACGGACGTGTGCTACGAGGAATGGGCTCGGCTTCGGAAGAACAGGTCACGGCCCCATCGAACCAGCTGGACAACCCCTGCGGCAGATCAGGATGCCTTGCGCTCCTCGTCGGACCTGAGGACGCAGAACTGGTTCTGTTCCGGATCGGCCATCGTGACCCAGCCAACGCCAGGACCGTGGATACCTCTGCGATCGGCCACGATGGTGGCGCCCAGCCGCAGGAGGCGCTCGACTTCGTCGTCGCGTCGCCCCTCGCGTGGTCGGAGGTCGAGGTGCCAGCGGTTTTTCCCCGGGGTGGGGTCGGTCACCTGGATGAACAGCAAGGAGTGGCCTGACTCGGGGTCGAAGATCATGCACTCTTCGTCTCCGGGTTCATTGGGGTCGTCAGCCACATCGATGTAGTCGAGGACCGTGCGCCAGAACTCCGACAGGGCGTAGGCATCTAGGCAGTCCACCGACGTGTGGGATACGCGACTCGTCATGGCGTGAGCCAAGCAGGTTGGACCGCAGCGTTGCCAGCGATTTTCAATGTCCGACTTTCGGCTACTAGTGGCGGAACCGCTGGGCGACTGACAGCCGCCCAGCGGCTACTCGTCTCGGTCGCGAATCCTTGCGGCATAGGGCATCCAGCAAAGCCGGAGCTCCTCGGAAGATTCTCGAAATTTCTTGTGCCGTCGACTCCCAATCCGCGGGTCCGGCGGAACCTAGACCCTTCTCGTGCTGCCTGGTTGACCTTGACACTATGTGATGGGTTGGTGTGGTGATCGACATGTTGAGCATCGGCGAGATGGCACACCGCAGCGGGGTCTCACGGCGGATGTTGCGTCACTGGGAACAAGAGGGGCTGTTGACCCCGGCTGTCATTGATCCTGCGAACGGCTACCGCCAATATCAGGTCAGCCAACTGGGTCGCGTCCGGGCCATCGCGGAACTGAGACATCTCGGTTTCAGGTTGGGGGAAATCCGGCAACTACTTGATCCCCAGATCGCGCAGGCCGGGCTGGAGGAGATCCTGGGCCAGCAAGCCAGTGAGCTACAGGAACAGATCGTCGAGGCTTCAACACGTCTGGCCAAGATCCAGCACCGCCTGGACGTCATCCACCAGAAGGCTGAGGAGATCACCATGAACCTGTCCATCGAGCCCCTGCCGGCGCTCACCCTGCAGGGCGCAAGCACCACAGTGCTTGACGAGACCGAGATCAGCCAGGCGGTCGCCCGTCTACGCGAACATCTATCGGCCACCGGCGACGATGTCGTGCTGCTCTTCGACGGCACCCTCGACGACCGCATAGTTGTGTCCGCCGGCACCATCAGGGCGACCTCCGAAGCAGCCCTGGAGGAGCTGCACACGCCGGCCGTCGAGGAGGGGGTCAGCGTCCAGTTCAATTCCCCACCCGCCAGCGTGGCTGATGCGTGGGTCCTCATCGACGCGGAGCTGCAGGCCCGGCAGCTGACCAGCTGGGGCGTATACCGCCAGATCGTCAGCCCGGATGGCCAGACCACCCTCCAAGCACCCATCCGCCATGCGCTATGAACGTGATGCGGGGATTCTGAGCATGATTGGCCGCGCAAGCATCAGGGAGGCAACTCCCGACGACCTGGCCTCCATGCTGCGCGTTGAGCGGGCCGCGCGCGCTCATCTTGCCGCTGTCGGGATCGACCTGGTCAGGGTCGATGTCGGCGAGTTCAAGGAGGACTCCCACTGGGACATGGCGATGGTGGCGGAGGTAGGTGGGGATCTGGTCGGCTCGGTCCGCGCCACCACCGACCGGGATCGAGTCATCGTGGACCAGTTGTCGGTCGATCCCGCCTGGGGCCGTCAGGGCATCGGAACACGTCTCTTGGAGCACCTCGCAATCACCGCGGACCACCGCGGATTCCAGCGCTTCGTCGGGAGCACGTTCGCCCGGTCACCTCAACGCACCGTTCTACCAACGTCTGGGCGCCACCATCGCGCCGGATGAAGTCCTGGGCCGGCGCCGCGAGATGGAGCGCGCCATCGGTCTGGATCAGTTGGGCGAACGAGTTGTGGTGAGCTTCGACGTGGCGATGGTGTCGTAGAGCCAGCCTCGCGGCGTGCCCGAGCTGGTCAGCTCGGCCCACACG
>NZ_BAAAKI010000018.1:0-9935 GCF_039527675.1 Luteococcus sanguinis | reverse complement strand
TCATCATGACTCCTCCTGCCCCGCAGGGCGATGGAGCCACTTACACCGTTTCTAGGACAGACCCGCCCGGGCATCTGTGATGGGGTGAACAACGACCGGCTGGGCTCTTGGGGTCAGCGGTGACGGCGCAACCGCAGCGAGTTGGTGATCACGCTGACCGAGCTGAGGGCCATGGCGGCGGCCGCGATGACGGGCGACAGCAGCCAGCCAAAGGCCGGGTAGAGGGCGCCGGCGGCCAGCGGGATACCGACCACGTTGTACACGAACGCGAAGACCAGGTTCTGGCGGATGTTGCGCATCGTGTCGACCGACAGGTCGCGGGCCTTGACCAGGGCGGCCAGGTCACCGCCGAGCAGGGTCACGTCGGCGCTCTCGATGGCCACGTCGGTGCCGGTGCCCATGGCCACACCCACGTCGGCCACGGCGAGGGCGGGGGCGTCGTTGACGCCGTCGCCGGCCATAACGACCGTGTGGCCCTGGGCCTGCAGGGCCTGCACGTGGCCGTGCTTCTGGTCGGGCAGGACGTCGGCGACGACCTGGTCGATGTGCAGCTCGTCGGCGATGGCCCGGGCGGTGGTGGCATTGTCGCCGGTGAGCATGACGACCTTCATCCCGCGCCGACGCAGGTCCTCGATCGCGCCGGCGGTGGTCGCCTTGAGCGGGTCGGCGATGGCCAGCACACTGGCGGGACTGCCGTCGACGGCCACGACGATCGCGGTCGCGCCACGGCGACGGTAGGCCTCCACCACGGCGTCCAGGGCATGGGTGTCGACGTGCTGGCTGCCCAGGAAGGCGGGGCTGCCGACGAGCACGTGCTGACCGTCGACGGTGGCGCTGACACCGCCACCCGGGTGGGCGGCGAAATCGCTGGCCGCCGGCACCGTGCGTCCCGTCTGGCGGGCAGCATCGACCACCGCCCTGGCGAGGGGGTGTTCGGAGCCGGCCTCCACAGCCGCGGCGAGCAGCAGTGTCCGGGCATCCTCGTGGCCGTCGACGCCCTGCTGGTCGACCAGGCTGGGGCGGCCCTGGGTGAGGGTACCGGTCTTGTCGACGACGAGGGTGTCGACCTTCTGCAGTCGTTCGAGGGCCTCGGCGTTCTTGACCAGCACGCCCTCGCCGGCGCCGCGCCCGACCCCGACCATGATCGACATTGGCGTGGCCAGACCCAGCGCACACGGGCAGGCGATGATCAGCACGCTGACGGCGGCCACGATCGCGAACGGCAGCCGCGGCTGCGGCCCGATCGCCAGCCACAACCCGAAGGTGGCCAGGGCGACGGCGATCACGACCGGCACGAACACCGCCGAGATCTTGTCGACCAGTCCCTGGATCGGAGCACGGGACCGCTGCGCCTGGGAGACCAGGTCGACGATCCGGGCCAGGGTCGAGTCGGCGCCCAGGCCAGTGGCCTCCACCACCAGGCTGCCGCCCTGGATGATCGTGCCGCCGATGACCCGGTCACCGGGGCTCTTGTCGACCGGAACCGGCTCGCCGGTGATCATCGACTCGTCCACATACGCGTGACCATCGACCACGGTGCCGTCGGCCGGTACCTTCTCGCCCGGCCGCACCCGGCACCGATCGCCCAGCTGCAGCTCGGCGGCCGGCACGTCGGTCTCGGTGCCGTCGGCCCCGATGCGGTGCGCGGTGGCCGGCGACAGGTCGAGCAGGGCGCGGATCGCACCGGAGGTCTGGTCGCGGGCCCGCAGCTCGAGGACCTGGCCGAGCAGCACCAGGGTGATGATGACTGCCGCGGCCTCGAAGTAGGTGCCGACCCGGCCGTCCATCGCCCGCATCCCGGACGGGAACAACCCCGGCGCCAGCACCGCGACCACGCTGTACAGCCACGCGGCACCGACACCCAACGACACCAGGGTGAACATGTTCAGGTGACGGCTGACCACCGACTTCGCGCCGCGCACGAAGAACGGCCACCCAGCCCACCACACCACCGGCGTCGACAGGGCCAGCTCGAGCCACGGCGCGACGCTGCCGGGCAGCGCACGCCCCAGCACCATGGGAACCATCACCATCACCACCAGCGGCACGCTCAGCACCGCCGCCACCCGGAACCGGCGACGCATGTCGACGAGCTCCTGGTTCGGGCCGTCGTCGAGCCCGGCCGAGACCCGCTCCAGCCCCATTCCACAGATCGGGCAGTCACCGGGACCGTCGCTGCGGACCTCGGGGTGCATCGGGCAGGTCCAGTCCCCTGCAGCGACCGCACCGGCCACCACCGCCGGCTCGCCGGTGGGGTGCTGGTGGTCGTGGTGCTGGGCGGCCGGCGCGTCCCCGCCGTCGGCGGGTTGCAGGAACATCCCGCACTTGGGGCAGCGTCCCGGGTGGTCGCTGGTCACCTCGGGGTGCATCGGGCAGAGCCACGTGCCCTTGTCGGCGGCGTCGTGGGTGTCGTGCTGCTGGGCATGTCCGTTCTGGCGGCCGTGTCCGTGCTGGTGGGTGGCGGGTGCAGCGTCGGCATCGACGAGGAACATGCCGCACTCGGGGCAGCGGCCGGGCTGGTCGCTGGTCACCTCGGGGTGCATCGGGCACGTGTAGCGGGTGGTGTGGTCGTGGGTGGCGGTGGCTGCCGGGTGGTTCATGGGTTGCTCCTCGAGACGGTGCTGCCGGTGGATGGCGGGCGGTGGTCAGTGCTGGGATCCGTGGTCCATCATGCGCATCATCAGCCACATCATGAGCATGCAGCCGATGGCGGGCACGAGGGCGGCCAGGACACCGCCGGCGGCGAGGCTGGCACGTCCGGCCCACAGGTAGCCGGCGACCACGAGCAGCATCGGTGCGCACATCAGCAGGTGCATCCAGTGGTGGGACTTGCCGTGCTGGTGGGAGTTGCCGTGCTGGTGGGTGGTGCTGGTGGGGTCCTGGTCGGTCATTGGCCCGGTCAGGGGCTGGCGGGGGGCCTCGCCGAAGGAGCGGGGGGCCTGGTCGGGGCTCGTGTACATGGCGTGTCCTTGTCTGCTCGGGGAAGGGGTTTTCCTTCCACTTCCACGGTGACGGGGCGAGGTCAATGAGCTCGCGAGGTTTGGTGAAGGTCTGGTCAAGCTCTGCAGACGGCGATGGTGAGGCTGCCGCAAGGGGTCAGCCGCGCCATCAGGGCAGGCGTGGGTGGCCGACATCGGCCGGGAGATGTCAGTAGCGCAGGGTCGTCATCATGCCGAGTTCGGCGTGGTAGATGTTGTGGCAGTGCAGCATCCAGGTGCCGGGGTTGTCGGCCTGCAGGTCGGCCTCGACGGTCTCCATGGGGCGGATCAGGACGGTGTCCTTGCGCAGCCCGTCGCTGCCGGGCAGGGCCCAAGTGTGGCCGTGGATGTGCATGGGGTGGGCCATCATCGTCATGTTCGTCATCCGCAGCCGCACGCGCTGGCCGCGGCTGAGCGCCAGTGGGGTGTCCTCGCCGAAGCGTTTGCCGTTGAGGCCCCACGCGTAGGGCTTCATCTGGCCGTTGAGTGCCACGTCGAGGGTGGTGTCGGGCTTGCGGTCGGGCAGTCGGGCGCTGTCGGCGGGCTTGAGCTGGGTGGTCAGCAGCGCCTTGCCGTCGAGTTCTGCGATGCGGGTGTCCGGGGCCGGGACGTTGCCGGAGCCGGAGCGCACGATGGCGCGGGCCGGGGTGCCCTTCTTGCCCTCGGGCGCGGCCTGCAGCACGAACACGCCGTCGCCGAGGGTGATGGTCGCATCCAGTCGTTCTCCCATCGCGAGGTAGACGGCGCTGGCCTGGGTGGGGGTCACAGGGAACCCGTCGGTGTGGGTGACGGTGAGTCGATGGCCCTGCAGGGCGAGCTTGAAGATGGTGTCGGAGGAGGCGTTGACGACGCGCAGTCGTACCTTCTGCCCGGGCTTGGCGGTCAGGGTGCGGGGCGCGGCGGGGACGCGGCCGTTGACGAGGTAGTGGGGGTAGGTGACGTCCCCGGCGTCACCCAAGGGTGACATGCCGTGGTCCATGCCGCCCATGTCGTGGTTCATGCCGCTGGACACGGTGCCGTTCTGTGCCTTGAACGCGGCGAGGATGTCATCGGGTGAGGTGCCCACGCCATCGGCCCAGTCGTCGAGGGTGATGATCCACTCGTGGTCGTAGCGGCCGGGTTCAGCGGGGTCGTCGATGACCAGCGGCCGGTACAGGCCGCGGTCGATCTGCACCCCGGTGTGGGGGTGGAAGAAGTAGGTGCCGGGGTCGGGGGCGACGAACTGGTAGGTGAAGCTGCTGCCGGCCTCGATGGGTTGCTGGGTGACGCCGGGCACGCCGTCGCTTGGCTGGCGCAGCGCGATGCCGTGCCAGTGGACGGAGGTGCTGGTGGGAAGCTTGTTCTCGACGCGGACCTGCAGCAGGTCTCCGGCGCGGGCCCGCAGGACGGGGGCGTCGAGGGTCTCGTCGTAGGCCCAGGTCCTGGCCGTGACGCCGCCCAGGTCGAGGGTGACCGGCCGGGGCGTGAGGACGTGGTTGACGGTCTTCGTGCCGGGGGCTGCGACCAGCGGGGTCTGGCTGGGGATCGTCAATGGGGAGTTCGGCGCGGCGGGTGCTGCGGCCGGGGTGTTCTTGGCGCCGCAGGCGCTCAAGGCCCCTGCCGAGGCCAGGCCGAGACCGGTGAACAGGACGTGGCGGCGGGAAAGTGTGTTCATGTCCTTGAGCCTGTCGGGCCCGGATGAAGCCCCCGGCAGGGGTTGGTCAAGATCTGGTCAAGAAGTCACGGTGGGCAGGGTCAGCGCGAAGGTTGCGCCGTGGCCAGGGCCGTCGCTGTGGGCCGTCAGGTCACCGCCGTGGGCGCGGGCAATGGCCCTGGAGATCGCCAGGCCGACACCGGTTCCACCGTCGACGTCGCGAGTGCGGGTGTCCTCGACGCGGTAGAAGCGTTCGAAGACGTGGGTGAGGGCCTCGGTGGGGATGCCGACGCCGTTGTCGGTGACGCGGACCACGGCCCGGTCGTGCTCGTGTCTCATCGCGACCTCGACCCGGTTGCCGCCCACCGTGTGTTGCAGGGCGTTGCGCAGCAGGTTGTCCAGGACCTGCCCGATGCGAGCGGCGTCCACGTCGACGCGCAGGCCGGGAACGGTCTGGGCGTGCAGCGTCACCCCGGCGGCGTCGTAGGCGTGCCGGGCTGCGGCGACGCTGGCCGTCACGATCTGGTCGAGGTCCTGGTGGCTCAGCGACAGTGGGATGCGGCCTTCCTCGGCGCGGGAGACCTCAGAGATGTCGGCGGCCAGGGCGGCCAGCCGCTGGTTCTGCCGTAGCAGGATCTCGACGGTTGCGGGGGTGAAGTCGACCACACCGTCCTGCAGTCCTTCGAGGGTGACCCGGGTGGCGGCCAGCGGGGTGCGCAGCTCATGGCCCAGGTCGGTGAGCATGCGTCGTCGGGTCTGCTCCGTGGAGGCGATCTGGCTGGCCATGTGGTTGAAGGCGTCGGCGACCTGGGCCAGCTCGGGGCTGGCCGAGGTCATCATGACGGGTTGGTCGTAGTGTCCGGCGGCGACATGTTGGGCGCCGTCCACGAGGGCTTCGACCCCGCGCGACAGGTTCCGGTTGAGGACGGTGGCGACCCCGAGGGCGGCGAGCATCGCGGTGCCCAGACCCACGGCCAGTGACACCAGGCCCGCGTCGTGGAAGGCCTGCTGAGCGTGCTCGACGACATCGGGCTGGGCGTGGCCGGCTTCGAGCATGTGCATCCGGAACCATGCCGGGCCGACCAGCAGTGCCGTCAGCACCATGGTGGCGGCCATCGCCGCCACCACGGCCATCTGGGTCCACAGCAGTCGGCGTCCCCAACTGCCGCGCGGGTTGCGCGGCATCACTGCCCTTGGCCCATCCGGTAGCCGACGCCGCGCACCGTCTGCACGAACCGGGGCTGGGAGGGGTCGTCACCAAGCTTCTTGCGCAGGTGCGCGATGTGCACGTCGACCAGGTGGTCGTCGCCGACCCAGTCCTCGCCCCACACGGCGTCGGTGAGCTGGCGGCGGTTCAGCACCCGGCCGGGGTGTTCCGCGAGGGCCTGCAACAGGTCGAACTCGGTACGGGTCAGCTCCACCGGTGACGCGTCGAGCTCCACCCGACGCGACGACGGGTCCAGGGTGAGGGCGCCGATGCGGTGCACCACCGCGGCTGTGGCGCCCGTACTCCCGGCGCGGGGGCGTCTCAGCAGCACCTGGATGCGAGCCACCAGCTCACGCGGGCTGAACGGTTTGGTCATGTAGTCGTCCGCGCCGACCGACAACCCGATCAGCTTGTCGACCTCGTCGGCGCGGGCCGTGAGCATCAACACGTAGCAGTCGCTGAAGGTGCGCAGCTGGCGGCACACCTCCACCCCGTCCATGCCCGGCAGGCCCAGGTCCAGCACCACCACGTCGGGGGCCGTGGCCCGGACAAGGTCAAGCGCGGCCAGCCCGTCCCCGCAGGTCTGGGCCGACATGCCGGCCCGCTCGAGGTAGTTCTTCACCGTGCCCGACAGCACCGGCTCGTCGTCGACGACCAGGACACTCGGTACAACCGCACCAGAAGCGCTGTTCATGACACCACCTCACCACGGACCCGGCCGGGGATCACTTCGACGGGGCGGAGCTGGGCATCATCGTCGAGTGGTCCATGTCCGTCATGCCACCCATGTCGTGGTTCATGCCGGACATGCTGCCCATGTCGTGCTGCACCGAGGCCGGCGCCTTCGGCGAATAGCCCATGACGGCAGGGTCGAGCATGCCGAAGATCATCGCGACGTGGGCCACCACCAGGAACACGGCCACCATCGCCACGTGCAGGCGCAGGCGCCCGGTCTCGTCGCGGCCCAAGAGCTGGGCCTCCAGCAGGCTGATCACCAGCATCGGCACGCCACCGGCCAGGTACGACAGGACAGCGATCACGTCCGCGGGGCCACGCCAGCCACCATTGACCGTCAGCGGAACCACGGCAGTGATAAGCAGGTGCAGGCCGATGAACACCCACACCGGCCCGGCCAGCAACCCGGCCCAGTGGCCCACCTTCGTCACCCATCCCGGCGCCGGACGCTCACCCCGACGAGCCAACAGCATCACCAACTCGGTGATCGCGAGCGTCTCGGCCAGCACGACCGGAAGCGCCATGAACAACAGCAGGTTCCACGGCTGACGCACGGCCAACAGCCCCATGTAGTGGGTCATCGGCATGCCCTCCATCCCCGACCCGGAGGTCAGGTCAGGGGCGGCCAGGGCCAGGGCGGCAGCTGCGATGGTGCCGACACCCAGGGCAACCAGCGGCACGGTACGGGAAGAGTTCTCGTTCGAGGTCATGGCCACAAGCCTCGAAGCCCCACATCGAGGTCGGGGCAAGGGAATGTGAAGATTCGGTCAAGCCGGTCTCCGCTTAGACATGGGGCCAGAACAGACCGTCACCATGGGGCCAATCGAAGTTGGCAGAGCCACTCGGTGATGGCGCGCGACGGTTCGCCGGTCTGCTGGTGGCGGGTCACCAATGCCGCTGGGGAGCTGCCCGCCCACCTCGTCGGGGAGGCCCGCGAGCACTGGCAGCGCGAGGGGATCACCGTCAAGGCCAACGGCCGGGGCTGCCGGATCACCGCTCACCGGACGGACCTCGTAGCCCTGACCGACGCGTGGCGGGAGGCGACGGCGGACCTCCGCTGACTTTTCGACGTGCGCAGTCGACCGCGCACGACGGAACGGGGCTCGGGCGACGGCAACGACCTCAGGCGCGGCTCATCCGCAGCGACTCCCACGGATCGACTGCCGACTGGTAACCGGTGCCCGACGGGCGCACCTCGAAGTGCAGGTGCGGACCGTCCTGCTGCTCACACCCGTCCATTCCACTGCGCCCCAACAGATCACCCGGCTCCACCCGCTGGCCGTCGGCCACCGCCACCTCGCCGAGGTGGCCAATCACGTGGTCCCGGCCGTCGGAGCGCACCAACAGACGCTTGCGACCATAGGAGGCGCCCATCGTCGACGGCCTGACATGGGCTGTGCCCGCCACCCCGGAACGCACGGGGGTTCCCTCGGGCATGTCGACGTCGACGCCGTGATGGACGTGCGAGTCATACCAGGGCGCCACCGTGCGCCCGTAGGAGAGCATCACCGGATGCGTTCCCCCGAACCACGGCGAGGTGAAACACCCCTCCTGGGAGGCCTCGCCGTTCAGGTAGAAGCGGCGGTTGCCACGCCAGTACTCGGAGCTGACCGTGCACTTCGATGGGTCATGCACCGCACCGAAGGAGGTGCGCACGATGCCACCCGACGGGCTTGGCGCGGAACTCCTCGTCGGGGAGTCCGAAGCGGAGGGGGTGGGCGACGCGGTCGTGACCGACGGAGTGGAGGAAGGAACCGGCGTGCTCGTCCGGCTCGGCTCCGGGTTCTGGGGCGCCTGGGGTGTCGCGGGAGCGCAGGCCGTGGCTCCCAGCACCACCAGCGCCAAGGCAATTCGGGTGCGTGCGGACATCGTCGTCCTCCTTCGGGACTGTCCGATTAACGGTGTAAGCGGCGGCTTCTACTGGGTGGTGCTGGCCGCGGGCATGCGGTCAACGAAGGTGGTGGCGAACGCGTTCAGGGCGGGCTTCCAGCGCATGCCCCACCGCGTTTGGCCGGTGCCCTTGGGGTCCAACGATCTCACGACAAGGTAGAGCGTCTTCAACGCGGCCTGCTCGTTCGGGAAATGACCCCTGGCCCGAACCGCCCGGCGGAACCTGGCATTGAGACTCTCGATCGCGTTCGTCGAACACAAGACCTTGCGGATCTCGACGTCGTAGTCCAGAAAGGGCACGAACTCGGTCCAGGCGTTGCGCCAGAGCCTGATCATGGCCGGGTATGCCTTGCCCCACTTCTCGGCGAACTCCTCGAACGCGGCCTCGGCAGCCTCCGCCGTGGGGGCCTCGTAAACGGGCCTGAGGTTCACGGCGATCTCGGGCCAGTGCCGCTTCGACGCGTAACCGAAACTGTTGCGCAGCAAGTGGATCAGACAGGTCTGCACCTTCGCTGCGGGGAACACCTGCCCGATGCTGTCGGGCAGGCCCTTGAGCCCGTCGCAGACCATGAAAAACACGTCGGTGACGCCGCGGTTCTTCAGTTCGGTCCGGCAGGCGAACCAGAACTTCGCCGACTCCCCGTCCCCGTTGCCGGGCCAGATCCCCAGAATGTCCTTGTGACCCTCCAGGTCGACCCCGATCGCGGCATAGTAGGGCTGGTTGCGCACCTGCCCATCCCGCACTTTGACCACGATCGCGTCGATGAAGATGGCGGCGTAGATCGGCTCCAACGGCCGCGCCATCCAGGTGGTCATCTCGTCGACGACGCGGTCGGTGATCCGACTGATCGTGTCCTTCGACACGCTGGTGCCGTAGACCTCCGCGAAGTGGGCAGCGATCTCACCGGTCGTCAGCCCTTTCGCAAACAAGCTCAACACCATGGCATCCATGTCCGACAAGCGGCGTTGGCGCTTCTTGACCAGCTGCGGTTCGAAGGTGCCGTTGCGATCCCGGGGCACCTGGATCTCGACCGCGCCGACATTGTCGGTGATCACCGTCTTCGACCGGGTGCCGTTTCGGGAATTGCCGAGCCGCGGCCGAGTGGGTCGTGCTTGTCATAGCCCAGGTGCTCGTTGAGTTCCTCGTCCAGCGCTGCTTTGACGATTTGGGCGGTCAACGCCTTCAGCAGGCCGTCGGGGCCGGTCAGGGCGATGCCGTCGGCTTTGGCCTGGCGAACCATCTGCGCGATCGCTTCACGCTGGGCCTTGTCCAACTCGGCCGACTCATCCGGCGGGGACGGTGGTGTTGGGGTCACAGCCTCCAGTCTGGCCGACTCCACGGCCGACGAGCTGCTGCTGGTGGTTGTCTCGGTCATCATGACTCCTCCTGCCCCGCAGGGCGTTGGAGCCACTTACACCGTTTCTCTGACATACATGATGGAAAGCGTCTTGGGGAGTCGTGACCCTGCCTCTGACTGGTGCCCTGCTGGGC
>NZ_BAAAKI010000017.1:0-87193 GCF_039527675.1 Luteococcus sanguinis | reverse complement strand
ATCGCCAGATCCCTGCTCGAGGCCGGCGGGTTCAGACCCCAACTACACCCTCGATTGTGAAGAGCCACCAAAGCAGCGACTCGAACTTCATCATTCTTCTCGGTCCTTTTAAGAATCCAGATATTGCCTCTGAAGAAAACCGCGGCAACCACTGCCTCCAGAGCAAGAATTCGGAGAGCAGCCCAAGTCCCGTTCGAGACGCTTGAAGCATCGGACGCTTGGTGCGCTGGTGGCTGGTTCAATCCCTGCCAGCGGCGCACGCTGGGATGGCAGTTCAGTACCCCGGGCGGCGCAGTGTAGGAATGACAGCCAGGCCACCCGAGCTTCGATCCAGATCATCCAGGCACTGGGTGCCCTGCCAGCTCGGATATGCCAGATGGTCGGTAAGAACGGTCAGACGGTCATTCGTGGCGACCGAGAGGAATTTGTGAGCGAGAATATTGCCTTCGGACGCTACAGCATTTCAAGTGGCCGACGGTTGCTTGGCCTGGGAAATGCCGCGTCGAGTGTCGCAAGGTGAGCGTCAGAAAGAACGATATCGGCGGCCTCACGGTTTTCCCGCACATGTGCGACTGAACTCGCCTTGGGAATAGCGACGAGGCCATCGCGCCGCAATGTCCACGAAAGTGCGACCTGCACGGGGGTTGCACCAACCTCGGCTGCAATTGTTTCGAGACCGGGGTGCGTGGAAAGTCGTCCCTGCTCGACCGGGCTATACGCCATGACCGGTACTTTATGCTCGGTGAGCCACGGCAGAAGGTCCAATTCCGGGCCCCGACGGACCAGATTGTATAGAATCTGGTCGGTTACGCAGCCAACACCGCCGGCAGCGACAAGCTCGTCCATATCATCGGTATCGAAATTGCTGACACCCCAGTGCCGAATCTTTCCTGCCGATTTGAGCTCCTCCAAAGCCTCCACTGTTTCAGTGAGCGGCACCGATCCCCGCCAGTGGAGGAGGTAGAGGTCGATCCGATCGGTGCCGAGGCGCTTCAGGCTCGCCTCGCACGCACCGGGAAGGCGGGAGCGCGATGCGTTCTGCGGATATGCCTTGCTGACCAGGAACAACTGGTCGCGAACGCTACCCAGCGCCTCGCATATCAGCGATTCCGACGCACCATCGCCATACATTTCCGCGGTATCGATGAGTGTCATGCCCAGTTCGACGCCGGCGCGTAGCGCGGCGATCTCATCGGATCGGCGCTCGGCACGTTCGCCCATCTTCCAGGTGCCTTGACCCATTGAAGCAACCACGTCCCCGCCTGGCAGTGTCACGTGCTTCATGTGCTTTTCTCCTATGAGATGAATTCGACTGTGCGAGAGGTGGGTAGCCACATGACCATCAGCTGACAATCATAGCGCAGCCGGCCATCGACCGAGCGAACTGGGTTAGTCGATGACCGCTGCATTTGCAGCGGTGATGATGCGCAGGTTGTGGGGGAGGGCGCCGTCCGCAGCTGGGGTGGTCATGGTGAGGATAACGGTGTCTCGCTGAGGGTTGTTCACGAATTTCGTGCTGAAGTATCCCTGCCAGCTGTAGGCGCCTGGCCCACCGAGATAGTGGAGGGATCCAACAGGAGCGTTGACACCCTCTTGGATGTCGAGCATGTATCCCCACTTGTTCTGTGTCAGCTGCCAGTTCGTGAGGTCACCGATCTGGTTGCTGGTCATGAGCTCCACGGACGCGCGGCTGAGGATGCGGGTTCCGTCCAATTCGCCCTTGTTGAGCAGCATCTGCGCGAAGCGGAAGTAGTCGGCTGTGGTGCCGTGCAGCCCGGCTGCACCGCTGAAGTAGGTGTGATGCGGGCTGTGGGCGCCCTCGGGGCCCAGCGATACCGGCCCGACTGGCACGTTATGGGGCTATTCGCACTTGGCCGTGGTGCCTTGGCTGGTCAAGCGGTGTTGCCGCGCCCGGTGGGCGCTGCGGAGCAGGATACGGGTTTGGTAGTGATCACTGTTGCGGTAGCCGCGCCCGGTCCGCTTGATGTGCTTGATGGCAGTGTTCGCGGCCTCGGTGCGCGCGTTCGTGACGCCAGTGGCGATGGTCACCTGCGATGGCAGGCCACCAGGCGGTGATGGTCGCGGCGAACCGGTCGGTCTCGTCGGTGGCGGCGATCGCCACCCAGGCGTCGAAGCGGGCCTTCGCGGCACGGGCGGCCTCGATGGTGGGGCAGGCCAGGATCAGGCGGAGGGCTTCCTTGACGCCCCAGGCGGCGCCCAGTTCACCGGTCGGGTCATCGGCGGCGAGCACGACTTCGAGTCGGTCACGACCACGCGCCGACAAGGTGTTGTAGCCGCGTAGCAGCAGCATCCGGTGTGCCCAGGCCGGGTCGACCTTCCGGCCCCTGCGTTGGTGCACCTCGTGGGCGAGGCGTTGCCGGACACGGGTCAGGCAGAGGTTGCCGAGTTGGACCAGGTGGAACGGGTCGACCGCGATCTTCGCGTTCGGGAGGCAGCCGACGATCGCCTTGCGGAACGCTGCCGAGGGGTCGATCGCCACCACACTGATCCGGTCCCGCCACGCCTGGCTACGACCTGACAGCCAGACCTCGACCGCTGTGCTGTCGCGGCCGTCGACGATGCCGAGGACCTGCCCGCTGCGGCTGTTCACGATCGTGGTCATCCACGGCTCGACCCGCGTCCAGCCGCCGGTGTCGACATTCCGGTACCAGCGCACTCTTCGGTAGCGGTGCTCATCGACCCGAGCTGGGTGACATGCAGCGCGTCGATGTCGGGCAGCGTGTCGATCGCCATGTTCACGGTCTTCTGGGCAGTCCACCAGGCGACCCCGAAGCTGGCGGCCACAGCGGCGACGGGCCGGCCGTGATCGATCACGGCCTCCAACAGGCCCCGCCGTAGCCGACTCGTGCACCGAGCCCGCACCGGCAACTCTGCTGTGGCTTGGGTGAACGTCCGCCGCGAGCACGCCTCTTCCGCACACACCAGCCGCGGCTTCACGACGATGAGCTCGATGCCGCCACCGTGCGGGATGTCCTTCACGCGTTGCCGACACCAGGCATGGACCCGGGCCGACACCACCCCGCAGTCAGGGCAGCCATCGGCAACCATGTCGGCCTGCACGATCACGCGTCGACCGCCCGAGGGCAAGTCAACCGCGTCGATCACGTGGTAGTCGGGCAGGTTGAAGATCACGCTCGCAGCGTCACGCAGCAAGCACGTAGGCTCGGTCACAGCTCGTGGTCCTTGTCCGGGAGGATGCTTCGCAACACCCATCCCAGCGCAAGGCCACGAGCCCTTGCATCAACGACCCACCACGCTCAACTACGAGTAGCCCGTTATGGGTGTGAGCCTCGTCTCGGCCCGGCCAGTACACCTCCGCCAGGCGGCTCCGCTGGTGATCGGGGATGAAGAACCAAGTCTCGTCCATGCTCAGGGGGGTCAGAATGTGCTCGCGCTGGAAACTGTCGAAGTCCTGCCCCGAGATGACCTCGACCAGTCGGCACAGCGTGTCGACGCTGCTGTTCGAGTAGTCGAACATGGTTCCGGGGTCAGCGATGAGCGGCATCGTGGCCAAGCAGGCAATGTTTTCGGCGAGCGTCATGTTGGGGGCGTTCATATCGTCACGTACCCCGGCTTTCGCATACAGGTACGGAACGACCTGGTAGGCGGGAAGCGGGTAGGCATCGGCCCACCAAGTGTTTGTCATGCCGGCTGTCATACTCAGCAGATCGTGGGCGGTGATCTCTCGGGTGGCGGGACGCAGCGCATGAGTGCCATCGGGGTGGCACACCGCCACCTGGGGGTTGGCGAACTCCGGCAGGTAGTTCGAAATGGGGTCAGCGAGGCTCAACCGACCCTGTTCCCAAAGCTGCAGCACGCAAACCGCGGTCAGCACCTTCGACATCGACGCAAGACGGAAGATCGCATCCGTCTTCATCGCCTGGTGTTCGTCCGCCTTGCCGAACGCCTTGAAGTAACACGGCTTTCCGTGCCGAGCTATCAGCACGACGATTCCCTGGTAGGCGTTGGACGCAATCTGCTCCTCCACCAGCCGGTCGACAACCTCCAGTTGATCGGGGGAGACGCCCACCGATCGCGGATCGACGACCTCGGGGATATTTGACATGGCGACTTCGTTCGTGTGGCGAATTGTTCCTTGCAGTCAAGTGCCCCACTGGCGCTGGGTCAATAGTTGGCGGTGCTCCATCGGTTGTCGTGAGACACATGCGCGCCTTCATCAAGCGCACCGGCGCCCTGAGGGTGGGCTCTCACAGAAGCGGAATATGTGGCTTTGTCGCCCGTCGGGGCGGGAACTCCCGCGAATCGGACAGTCCGAGTCGAGGGCACGCTCACTGACCGCCCATCGGCACTCGGGCGTCCAGCCATCTGTGTCGTGCGAGACTCGTGGCCGTGTTCATCGGCAGCGGGACGCTCGTTAACGTCGTCACGGTTCTCCTCGGCGGAGCACTCGGGCTGCTGGTGGGTGATCGGCTCCCGGAGCGCACCCGCTCGACCATCACGGACGTGCTCGGCCTGTTCACCATCGTCATTGGCGCGCTGTCGCTGGCTCCGCTGAGCAAGACCTCCTACACCTCGCTCGCACCCTTCGGCGCCGCCTCGATCATCGTCCTGCTCGGGCTGCTGTTCGGCGCAATCCTCGGGTCGGCCCTGCACCTCGAGAGCCGCATCGACGCCCTCGGCGTCTGGGCCAAGCGCACGTTCGGACGGGGTGGGGAGCACCGCTTCGCCGAGGGCTTCGTCACGGCAACGTTGCTGTTCTGCGTGGGACCGTTGAGCATCCTCGGATCCTTCTCGGACGGACTGGGCCTGGGCGCCCAACAGCTCTACGTCAAGGCCGTCCTGGACGGTTTCGCGGCGATGGCCTTCGCGTCCGCGTTCGGTGCCGGGGTGCTGCTGTCGGCAGCGTCGGTGTTCGTCTACCAGGGATTGTTGACGCTCGCGGGTTTCGCGCTCGGGCCCGTACTCCCCAACGGCGCGGTCGACACGATCTCCGTCGCAGGCGGCATCATCCTGATGGGCCTGGGCATCCGGCTGATGGGCCTCAAGGAAGTCCGGGTCGCCGACCTGCTGCCGGCGCTGGTGCTTGCACCGCTGTTCCTGTGGGTCGCGCAGACCGTCGCCCGCTGACCCCTCCGACTGGGTGGACTTCCTGCCGACTACGGCAGTTGCGCCACCCAGTGCGCGTTGTCAGCGATTCTCTGGGCGGTTGCCATGATTGCGGGAGGCGAACCACGCCAGCACGCCGGCCACCGCCAGCAGGGGGATGCCATAGGTCCACACACCGCGCTCGACCTGCGTCACCAGCAGCAGGCAGGACAGCAGCCCACCGATCGGCAGCACGGAGGGCACGCGGAAGTGTTCGTGGGCGACATGGTCGCGGCGCAGCGCGAGAACCGCCAGGTTCACGGCGAAGAAGACCACCAGGAGCAGCAGCACCATGGTGCTGGCCAGCACCTCGATCGTCCCCGTGAGCGCAAGCAGCAGCGACAACGTGGTGGTCACGACGATGGCCACCCACGGGGTCCGTCGGGTGGGCAGCAGACGCGTCAGGACCCCGGGCAGCAGCCCGTCGCGGGCCATGCCGTAGGCCAGCCGGGACGACATGATGCCGGTCAGCAGCGCACCATTCGCGACCGCGACCAGGGCGATCGCGCTGAACAACACGGACGGGACGACGTGCGCGGCCTCGACGATGCGCAGCAGGGGAGCGCTGGAGCCTGAGAGCACGTCGGTCGGGATCGCGACGGACGCGACGACGCCGATCAGGGCGTAGACGACGCCCGCCACCAGCAACGCTCCGAACAGGGCGCGCGGGTAGGACCGGCTTGGGTCCTTGGTCTCCTCGGCGAGGTTCACGCTCGTCTCGAAGCCCACATAGGAGTAGAAAGCCAGGACCGTTCCGGCGAGCACCGCGGACAGCGGCCCGTGTTCGGACGTCCCCAGCTGGGTGAGGCGGGAGAAGTCGACCTGCGCGCCGCCCCGTGCGATCACCAGGAAGCCCAGGACGATGACCAGCACCAGCCCGCCAACTTCGATCAGCGTCGCGATGCGGTTCACGCCCATCGATTCACCGATACCGCGCGCATTCAGCGCGGCCAGCAGAGCAAGGAAGACCAGCACCACGCCAGCGGTCGGCAAGGTCACGAAGGACGACAGGTAGTCACCGGCGAAGCCAAGCGACAGAGCGCCGACCGACACGATCCCGGACGCGAGCATGCAGAATCCCACCAGGAAGCCGATGAAGGGTCCGAAGGCCTTGGTGGCGTAGTGGGCGGAACCCCCGGCCAGCGGATACTTGGTCGCGAGCTCGGCATAGGAGCCGGCCGTCAACAGCGCCAGCAACAGGGCGACCACGAGCGGCACCCACACCGCCCCACCAACGATTCCGGCAACGTGTCCGGCCAGGACGTAGACGCCAGCCCCGAGCACGTCACCGAGGATGAAGAAGAACAGTGCATTGGTCGTCACCGACCGCTTCAGCGTGGGTGCTGCGTCCTGCTGGGTCACGGGCATCTCCTGGGGTCAGGGAGTGCTGACCACACGATCAGCTCCGAGTGACCCTATGAGCCGGGACCATCGCGCCCCATCCCCGCAGGGGTGGGAAGCGTTGTCAGGCCCGTCGTGCGGAGGATCAGCCCTCGGAGACGATCCGAGCTGCCTCGGCCGCCAACTGCGCCGCGTCACCCTGACCGGTGAGGAAGGGCAGCCCCATCTTCGACAGCGTGTTGACCATCGGCGGGCCGGCGTGGGCGGCCATCACGGCCTCGACCTTGTTGTCCCGCAGGAAGGTGACGATTCGGGCGTGGTGCGCGCCCTCGCCCGGGTGGTTGTGGTGCCCATGCTCGGAAGCGGCGTGCTCGTGGCCGTGGGCATGCCCATGGTCCCCGTGCAGGACGTCCCACTGCGTTTCGACGACCTCCTGGCCGGTGACCACACCGTCCTCGACGTCCAGCAGGGCAACCCGCGGTGCTCGTCCCAGGCCCACGAGGTCGGTGGATTCGGCAGCAACGGCGGCGGCAAGTCTCATGGCTCGAACCTATCCCTGGCCCAGCAGCTCCAGGACGGCGGCCTCCAGTCCCTTCTGGCGCGCCGCGGCGGTGCGATACTTCTTGGTCGCCGCGTCGCCGATCGTCCGTCCGTTCTCGTAGGCGTCGATGACGCGTGGGTCGATGTAGCTGTTGCGGGCCACCGTCGGGGTGTTGCCCAGGTAGGCCGCGACCTCGCGCGTCGCCTGACGAATGGCCCGGGCCCGGGAGGCCTGGCTGGCGCCCGGCTCGTCGGTGGACGCCAGCACCTCGGCGGCGATCACCGTGGCATGCCAGGTGCGGAAGTCCTTCGCGGTCACGGTGCCGCCGAACAACCCCGAGAGGTAGGTGTTCACGTCCGCGGACGACAGGGGAGTCCAGCCCGACGGCCCCTTCCAGGCCAACAATCGCGCGGAGTCGTCCGTGCGTCGTCGCATCACCTCCAGCGCTGCGAGCGCCTGCGGGTCGTCCACCTCGATCGAGTGGCTGACGCCGGACTTGCCCACGAAGGCGAACACCAGCGAGTCCTGGCGACGACGGACGTGCTGGCGTTCCAGCGTGGTCAATCCGAAGGAGCCGTGCGCATCGGTGTAGGCGTCGTTGCCGATCCGGAAGTAGCCGACGTCGAGGAGCCGGACGGCAGTGGCGGCGGCGCGTTCCAGCGGCATCGCGGACAGATCGAGGTCGGTGCTGACCTGTCGGCGCGCGGACGGGAGCATGGTGGCCGCCTCGGCGACCCTTGTGAACTTCGACTGGTCGCGACGGGCCCGCCACTGGGGGTGGTAGAGGTACTGCCGCCGGCCGGCATCGTCGGTGCCGACCGCCTGCAGGTGGCCGTTGGCGAAGGGGCAGATCCACACGTCCGTCCAGGCTGGCGGGATCACCAACGCCTTCACGCGCTCCAGTTCGTCCGGCGACAACGCCGCACCGTCGGCGTCGTGGTAGCTGAAGCCCTTGCCACGCCGCAGTCGGGAGTGGCCGGGCATCCGGGGGTTGGTGCGTCGCAGCCGTGGCATGGCATGACCGTAGTGCCTCACGACTACGGTGGGAACAGTCGAAGGGGAGCAATGATCGAGGACGAGGCACAGGGCTGGGCGAACACGATCCTCCAGGGTCTGGGGACGCGGTTCCCGTGGGTGTCGTCGCACATGTCCGGCGGCCCGGACGACTGCGACGTCACCCCTTGGACCCTGCACCCCGCCTTCCACGGCTGCCTCGACTGGCACTCCTCGGTGCACATGCAGTGGTCCGCGGTGACCCTGCTCACCACCGCCCCGGACGCGATCGAGCCGAGCACCCGGGATGATCTGGTGCGCGTCCTCGATGAACGCCTCACGCGCGAGAACTGCCGGGTCGAGGCCGACTACCTGCGCGCGCACCCGGGCTTCGAGCGTCCCTACGGCTGGGGCTGGGCCTGCCTGCTCACCGCCGCAGCCACGGAGTCGGCGCATCCCCGCGCCGCAGCCTGGTCGGAGACATCGGCCCAAGTCAGTGACGTGGTCTTCGACATGCTGCCCACTTGGATGCCCCGCCTCACCCGTCCGGTGCGAAATGGCCAGCACGACAACACCGCCTTCGGCATCGCGCTCTGCCTGGACGCTGCCCGGAGTCTTGAACGCGACGACGTCGCCCGCGCCATCGAGACGCACGCCCGCCGCTGGTACCAGGCCGACATCGACTACCCGTCGCGGTACGAGCCGGGCGGAAACGACTTCTGCTCACCGGCACTGGCCGAGGCGTGTTTGATGCAGCGCGTTCTTCCGACCGATGAGTTCACGAGCTGGCTGACCAGCTTCCTGCCCGGCCTCGCTGGGGGATCGGACGAGCTACTGGCGGTCCCCGAGGTGTTGGACGCCACCGACGGGAAACTCGTCCACCTCTACGGTCTGGCCCTGCACCGCGCCGCCGTGTTGCGCCAGCTGGCCCCGGCACTGGACAACGACAGGGCAGCCCGCGCACTGGCCAGCGCCGACCAGCAACAGGTCTGGGCCAGCGAACAGATCAGCCACGGAGACTTCATGAGCACCCACTGGCTGGTCAGCTTCGCGCTGCAGGCTGAGCTTGCACGCCGCCCGCTCGTGTAGCTTTCGGACCATGAGCGACAGCACCGCCTTGACCACCGCCCTCGCCGGACCCCTGACCCCGGCCCGCCGCCGCGAGGAGGTGCTGACCCTCACCACCGTGTTGCCGATGTCGCAGCAGCAGGTGTGGACCGCGCTCACCGACCCCAACGCCCTGGCGAAGTGGTCGCCGATCATCCCCGACCGTCCGCTGGTCGCCGAGGGCACCGCCACCAGCCTCGAGCACCCCGCCGCCCCGCCAGTGGACGCAACGGTTGTCGAGGCTCGCGAGCCCTGGTACCTGGAGCACCACTGGGGCGGCGACGTCGTGGGCTGGCAGCTGGCCCCCTCCGGCGAGGGGACGCAGGTCAACCTGGTGCACCAACTCGCCCGTCCCGAGTCGGCGATCGACACCGCCGCCGGATGGCACGTCTGCCTCACCGTCCTCGCGTTGCAGGCCGCGGGGGAGCAGGTCGAGCGCTGCGTCGGCGACGACTCCCTCGACCTCGACTGGGACGCGCTGCGGGCCCGCTACGCGCAGGTCATTCCGGACCCAGCGATCAAGGACGACCAGGCCTGAACTACTGGAGCCCGGAGATCGCGAGCATCAGACCGCGATGCACCTCTTCGAGCGGACGCTCGGGCATGAAGGCACGCCGGTCCAAGGTGGCGACCACCAGGGCGCCGATCACCGACATCGCCACATTGGGCAGGTGCTCGGGCAGGATCGCCGGGGTCAACCCACGGCTCCTGCGGTCTTCGGCCAGCTCCGAAATAATCTCCACCAGCGGCTGGACGATCTGTTCCCTGGTCCGGGGCAGGCTGCTCGCCCACGGACGGTTGGTGCGGAACAACTCGGTCATCACGATCTGCGCCGGAGCGGGCTGCTCGTCCGCGGTACAGAGAATCCGCCACATCGCGTCGGTCAACGCCACCCAACCTCGCTGGCCCTCCCGCGCGGCGTACAGGTCGGCCCGGATGGCGGCGGCCGAGCTCTCCACCAGCTTCTCGAAGAGGTCAGCCTTGTTCTTGTAGTTGTAGAAGATCGTCCCCTTGCTGACGCCAGCAGCCTCGGCGATCTCGTCCATCGACGTCCCCGCGAAGCCCTGCTCGGCGAACAGATCGCTGGCGGCGGCCATGATGCGGCGCCGGGTCTCCACCTTGCGCGCGCTGCGTCCGTCGATGCGTCCGGTCGAGGTGCGCGGCGCATCATCCTGGGCGGTCGGGTTCACGATCGACTTCTCCCGTCGATGGGCACGAACTGTTGACGGAACCCTAGCGTCGAGCCCCGCGCTCCGAAGCCTGTCCAGCGCCCGAGAGAGCACCAGTCCGCCTTGCGCGCTGCCCCTAGCCTGTAACCAAACCCGAACGATCGGAGCACCGTGTCCATCGACAAGGCCGCCTTCCTGGCGTCCGCCAGCCCCGCCACCCTGGCCGTCCATGCCGGGCAGGAGGTGCCGGACCCGACCACGAAGTCCCGCGCGGTGCCGATCTACCAGACCGCCGCATTCACCTTCGACGACACCGAGCACGCCGCCGCGCTCTTCTCGCTCGCCCAGCCGGGCAACATCTACGGGCGCATCATGAACCCCACCACCACGGTCTTCGAGGACCGTGTCAACGCGCTCGAGGGTGGCGTCGGTGCCCTGGCCACCGCATCGGGTGCCGCTGCCATCACCTACGCGGTGCTGAACCTGGTCAACGCCGGCGACAACATCGTCGCCATGTCCACCCTCTACGGCGGCACCTTCGCCCTGTTCGCGCACACCCTGCCCCAGTTCGGCATCGAGGCGCGCTTCGTCGACCCGGCCCACCCGGAGCAGATCGCCGAGGTGGCTGACGACAAGACCCGTTTGGTCTTTGGTGAATCGATGGGCAACCCCTCGCTGCAGGTCGTCGACCTGGACGCGTGGAGCGAGGCGGCGCACGCGATCGGCGTGCCCCTGATCATCGACAACACGGTTCCGACGCCCTACCTGTGCCGCCCCTTCGAGCACGGCGCGGACGTCGTCGTCCACTCCGCCACCAAGTACCTCGGCGGGCACGGGACGGCCATCGGCGGCGTGATCGTCGACTCCGGAAAGTTCGACTGGACCGCGAACGCCGATCGCTTCCCGAGCATCACCAGCCCCGACCACGCCTACCACGAGGTCGTCTGGACCGAGGCCGCCGGACCGGCCGCCTACATCATCCGCGCCCGCACCGTGCTGCTGCGCAACACCGGCGCCACCTTGGCTCCGCTGCACTCCTGGCTCTTCTGCCAGGGCATGGAGACCCTGCACCTGCGGATGGAGCGCCACAGCGCCAACGCGCTGGCCGTCGCGCGCTTCCTCGCCGACCACCCGCAGGTCGCCTGGGTCAACTACCCGGGTCTGGACGACTCCCCGCACAAGGCCACCGCCGACAAGGTGATGACCGGCAAGGGCTACGGCGGCATCGTCTCCTTCGGGCTCACGGCCGGACGCGAGGCGGGGGCGAGGTTCGTCGACTCGCTGCAGCTGTTCAGCCACCTCGCCAACATCGGCGACGCGAAGTCGCTGGTGATCCACAACGCCACCACCACGCACTCCCAGCTCACGCCCGACGAGCTGGAGGCAGCTGGCGTCCCCGCCGAGATGGTCCGGCTCGCGGTCGGCATCGAGGACGTCGACGACATCCTCGCCGACCTCACCCAGGCCCTGGACGGGTTGGCCGAGTGACCGCTGCGGACACGCACGAACTCGGCGAGGTGGAAACCCAGACCGTCCAGCTGTTCGACGCCCAGCACCCCCTCGTGCTGGCCAGCGGCGACGAGCTGGGCGAGGTGGTCGTCGCCTACGAGACCTACGGGAGGCTGAATGAGGGCGGGGACAACGGCATCTACATCTGCCACGCCCTCACCGGCGATGCCCACGCTGCCGGCTGGCACCCCGGTGACAAGCACCCCGGCTGGTGGGACACCATCATCGGGCCGGGCAAGCCGATCGACACCGACAAGTGGTTCGTCGTCTGCTCCAACCTGTTGGGCGGCTGCCAGGGGACGACCGGACCCTCATCCACCAACCCCGCCACGGGGCAGCCATGGGGGCTCGACTTCCCGCTGCTCGCGATCGGCGACTTCGTCGAGGTGCACCGGGCGCTGGGCGCCCATCTGGGCGTGAACCGCTGGCACGCGGTGGTCGGTGGGTCAATGGGGGGCATGCAGGCGCTCGAATGGTCGCTGCGCCACCCAGACGAGCTGTGCAATGCGGTCGTCATTGCCTCGTCCAGCCGCCTCACCGCGCAGAACATCGCCTTCTCGGCCGTTGCACGCCAGGCGATCATGCGCGACGAGCACTTCGACGGTGGCCAGTTCGCCACCCGTGGCCACAACCCGGACGTCGGGTTGTCGATCGCCCGGATGATGGCGCACATCACCTACACCTCCCAGGAGGGCTTCGACGAGAAGTTCGGGCGCCGCGCCCAGATCGAGGGCGCCGAGCACGGCTTCGGCGTCGACTTCGCCGTCGAGAGCTACCTCGACCACCAGGGCGAGGCATTCCTGTCGCGGTTCGACGCGCTGAGCTACCTGTACCTGACCCGCGTCATGGACTACTTCGACCCCTTCGCCGACCCGCACGCGCTGGACGTCGTCGCCGCCCACCCCGTCAACTATCTGGTGGTCAGCTTCGACTCCGACTGGCGCTTCTCCACCGAGCACTCCCGGCGCATCGTCCGCGAACTCGAACATGGCGGCCTGCCGGTCACCTTCCGCGACATCCGCTCCCCGTGGGGCCACGACTCCTTCCTGCTCGACGTGCCCGTCTATCACGACACCGTCCGCGCCTTCCTCGAATGCGAGTCGGCCACCCACCCCCACGCCCACTCCGGCTGGAGGGCCCGATGAGCACGCACTGGGGGTTGCGCCCCGACCTCGAAATCGTCGCCAACCTCGTCCCCACCGGCTCCCGGGTGCTGGACCTGGGCTGTGGCGACGGAACCCTGCTGGACGCGTTGATGCGCACCCGCGACTGCCGGGGGACCGGCGTCGAGCGCGACCCCGATCTGGTGCTCGGCGCCATCGGTCGCGGCGTCCCGCTGGTGGAACTGGATCTCGACACCCAGCTGGACGAGTTCGCCGACGCCTCCTATGACGTCGTCGTCCTCAGCCGGACGTTGCAGACCGTCCGGCAGCCGCAGCACCTGCTGGCCGAGATGGCCCGGATCGCGCCGCGGCTGATCGTCTCGATGCCGAACTTCGGGCTGTGGCGGCACCGGCTGCGGCTGCTCAGTGGTCACATGCCCCGCTCCCGCGACCTGCCGTTCACCTGGTACGACACGCCCAACCTGCACCACGCGACGCTGGTCGACCTCGAGGACTTCTTCGCGCAGGAGGGCTTCATGGTCCAGCAGAAGATCGCGCTCGACGAGCACGGACGGCGCTCCCGGGCGGGCTCGTATGCGTCCAACCTGCTGGCCGGGGCGGGGCTCTACGTCCTGACCCGCTGACCCCTTCCCCGAGCCTGGACAGCCTCGGGGACCCGTGGAACTGGGCGGGCAGCCGTCGACAGGCTTCGGGGACCCTGGTGGGAATTGGTGGCTGGGCTAATGGGTGTCAGCTGACCTTGGCCAGGGCAGCCAGGATCCGTTCCATCGAGCTGCCCAGACCGTGCTGCTCGGCCAAGCGTGCACAGGCGTCGACGTCGACCCGATCGCTGCCCACGCGCAGGTCCAGCCCGCCAACGGGCAGGTCCCGGACGACTGCCACGACCTCCCGGGCGGGGCCCAGGTAGTCGATCGCGGCACCGAGCTTGCTGGCCAGCCCCGGCGACATGCCCGAGTCCGGATCACCGGCCGCGGCCAGCATGCCCTCGAGGTCCCCAAAGCGGGCGACCAACTGCGCCGCGGACTTGTCGCCGATGCCCTTCACACCCGGCAGCCCGTCGGAGGGGTCGCCGCGGAGCACTGCGAAGTCGACGTACTGCGCGGCATGCACCCCGTACTTGGAGAAGACCCACTCGTCGTCCACCAGGTCGTGCTTCGCGACGCCCTTGCCGATGTAGATGACGCGCGTGTTCCCGTCAGCGAGCTGGAAGAGGTCCCGGTCACCAGTCACCGCCAGCGCCGGCACCTGCGACTGGCTTGCGAGGGATCCGATCACGTCGTCCGCCTCGTAGCCGTCCACACCAACGATGGGAATGCCCACCGCCGTCAGCACCTCACGGATGATCAGCACCTGCGGCGCCAGCCCCTCGGGGGACTCCTCGGCCAGTCCACCGGTCGCGGCCAGCGCACCGGCGCCCACGACTCCCAGCTGCGCGGCCTGATCGTCACCGGCACCACCATCGGCGACGCGGTGGGTCTTGTAGGTGGGCACCAGCTCCACCCGCCAGGCCGGACGCCAGTCGTTGTCCCAGGCGCAGGCCAACTGATTGGGCTGGTACTGCTCGACCAGACGGGCGATCGAGTCCAGCAAGCCACGCACCGCATTCACCGGACGTCCGTCCGGCGAGGTCATCGACGAGGGCAAACCGTAGAAAGAACGGAAATACATGGATGCTGTGTCAAGAATCATGAGCTGATCGCCATTCACCCGCAAATAGTGTCACGATTGGCGTCATGGAAGGCACAGATCACCAGATTCTCGCGCTGCTCGCGCTGGACGGACGGATGTCCTACACAGACATCGGACGCGAGACGGGTCTGTCCACCTCGGCAGCCCAGCAGCGCGTGCGACGCCTCGAGCAGCGGGGGATCATCGCCGGTTACCAGGCCGTGATCGACCCCAATGCGCTTGGCCGCACGCTGACCGCCTTCATCCAGCTCCGCCCGCTCGACCCAGCCGCCGACGAGGCCGTCCCCGAGCACATCGACGCGATGCCCGAGATCGTCTCCTGCTACTCGGTGGCCGGCGATGCCTCCTATCTGGTCAAGGTGCACGTCTCCGACACCCGCGAGCTCGACATGCTGCTCACCCGCATCCGCAACCACGCCAATGTCGTGACGGTGACCCAGGTCGTGCTCACCACGCACTTCCAGAACCGGCCGACCCTGCCGACCGAGTGAACCGCTTGTCGTCCAGCGGCACCCTGCGCGCGCTGGGTGCGCTCGCGTCCGGGGCACTGCTGGGAGCCTCCTTCCAACCCATCGGCTGGTGGCCATTGGCGCCGCTCGCGATCGCCGCGCTCACCTGGCTCCTGAGGGGACGCAGCCCCGGCCAGGGCTTCGGTCTGGGCTGGATCTTCGGCCTCGGCCTCGGCTGGGTCGCCATCTCCTGGGTGGACGTGCTGGGTGCCTGGATCGCCGTCATCCTCGTCGCCTTCATGGCGCTGTGGCAGGGGATGTTCGGCTGGGGTGCCGCGCTGTTGACCCGTCCCGAACGCTCACCGTGGTGGCTGCTGCTGGTGCCCGGGCTCTGGTCGCTCGCGGAGTACGGCGCCTCCCGTGTTCCCTTCGGTGGTTTCGGCTGGCTGCGGCTGGCCTACCCGATGGTCGAATCGCCACTCGCCGGATCCCTGCCCTGGATCGGAGTCGGCGGGCTGTCGTTCCTGGTCGCCCTGATCGGCGTCGCGATCGGTGCGCTACTGCCGTCCCCTTCGCGTCCCGCGCGTCCACAGCTCCCCGCCGTGTTACTGGCCACATCCGCGGTGGTGGGCATCGTCGCGGCGACCATCGCCCGTCCGGTCGAGCTGCCCAGCACGGGCGAGAGCGTGGACGTCGGCATGGTGCAGGGCGATGTCACCGGCACCGCGGGTTCGGAGGCGATGGGCTATGCCCGCTCGGTCACCGACAACCACGTCAGCGAGACCGTCGAGCTGATGGCCCGGGCGCGTGCCGGCCTGGACCCGATGCCCGATTTCGTCCTGTGGCCGGAGAACTCCACCGACATCGACCCCACCCACGATGCCCAGACGGCGAACCTGATCATGCAGGCCAGCCGCACCACCGGCCTGCCGATCTTCGTCGGCGCCGTCATGCGCGGCCCCGGGGAGGGGGAGCGGCAGACCTCCGGTCTGTGGTGGGGCACCGACGGACGCATCAGCGCCCGTTACGACAAGCGCAACCTGGTGCCCTTCGGCGAGTGGGTCCCGCTGCGCGACCAGTTGTTGCCGGTACTGCCGATCCTGGAACAGGTCGGGGCGCAGTCGGTGCCCGGCACCCGCCCCGGCGTCATCGACGCCACCCTGGGCGACGGACGCACCATCCGCCTCGGCGACATCATCTGCTTCGAACTCGCCTGGGACCGCACGGTCCGGGAGGCGATGACGGATGCCCAACTGGTCGTCGTGCAGTCGAACAACGCCACCTACACCGGCACCGGCCAGCCCTGGCAACAATTCGCGATCACCCGCGCCCGGGCGATCGAGTCTGGACGCGAGATCGTGGTCTCGACCACCTCCTCGCTGTCCGGTCTGGTGCACGCGGACGGTTCGGTCACCGGACGAACGGACGAGGCGACCTCGGCCGCACAGACCTTCAGGGTCCCGTTGCGGACGGGTGCCACCCCCGGCCCACGGGTGGGTCCGTGGGTCGAGGGAGCGGCCGCCCTGGTGTCCGGGGTGGGCGTGCTGGTCGCTCTGGTGCTGGGACGCATCCGCCGCCACGCCAGGGATCCGCGGGAGCCATTGCCGGGGTCGTCGGCTGAGGGCTGTGATGTGTGAATCCGGTGCAGGCACCCACTTGCAAACACCAACGAACGTGCACCGGGGACGTCCGGACGACGACCCCGGCAACTGGTCCCGTCGCGAACTGGGCCTACTTTCTCTCGTAGCTGCGCGCTGGTTTGCCCAGTCCGGGCGCCCATGAGTCCGGAGTGGGTGGCGAAACTGCTGTAGTCGGCAGAAAGTCCACCCAGTCCGCGGGAGAGGGTTACGGGAACCAGGACCCATCTTGGTGCCCGGGTAGAATTGATCGCATGCCGACCAGCGCTGCTCGTCCCGTCACCCGCCGCAACCAGTGGGCCCTGCCTGTGCTCGCGGGCATGTTCGTGGGCGTTCCCATCATCGAGGTGCTGCTGCTGATCAAGGTGGGGCATGCGATCGGCGCCTTCCCGACGCTGCTGATTCTGGTGGCCGAGGCCATCATCGGCGCGTGGCTGATGCGCAAGGAGGGCTCGAGGGCCTGGCAGGCACTGCGCGACTCGCTGACCACCGGGCGGATGCCCGCCCGGGAACTCACCGATGCCGCCCTGGTGCTGGTGGGTGGCTTGTTGCTGATGCTGCCCGGCTTCTTCACCGACGTCATCGGCTTCGTGTTCCTGCTGCCGTTCACCCGTCCGCTCGCGCGCTCGATCATTGGCTTCTTCGCCGCCAAGCAGGTGCAGAAGGCCGGTGTGAACATCGACCTGGCGCGCGCCCGCACCCGCCCGGACATGACGGTACCGACCGACATCGTCGAGACCGAGACGAGCGAGCACCGCAACCCCGAGGCAGGTTCTGCGCAGCAGATCGCCCGGGGGTAGGGCGCGGCTGGCCGGAAGGACCCCTCGACAGGCCCGCGAGCGTTCTCGGGTTCAAGCTCGGGGTACATGAAACGGCCCGCCAGAGATGGCGGGCCGTTTGCTCTGCCCAGGTGCCGGGGCGACTCAGTTGCTGCCGCGGAGCAGTTCGAGGCGCTCCTCGAAGAGTTCCTCGAGCTCGTCCAGCGAGCGGCGTTCGCGGAGCATGTCCCAGTGGGTGCGGACGGGCTTGACGTACTTCTCCTCCGGCTTGGTGCCGTCGGTGCGTCGTCCAACACGTCCACAGCGTGGGCACTCCCACTCAGCGGGGAGCTCGGCCTCCTCCGCGAAGACCATGTCGAAATGGTGTCCGGCATCACAGTCGAAGCCGATGTTCTGACGGGCGGCGAACTCGATGCCTTCCTCGTCCTCGAAGCTCTTGGCGCCGAGGCCCATGCCTCGCAGTGCGCGGTCTGCCATCGTTCCTCCTGCTGCGTGTGGTCGTCGGGTTCGGCGGGGTTCACGTGGTTCAACGAGCTGGTCAGTTGGTTTGTTCCCCACCATGCCACAGGCCACGCTCCAGCAGGACCCCTTTGAGAACATCGATCGCATCGGTGACCAGCCCATCCACGCCGAGGTCGATCAGCTGGTGCATCTGCTCACTGTCATTGATCGTCCAGACATGGACGACCTTCCCGCGCCGGTGCGCCGAGTCCAGCAGCCAGGGGGTCAGCAACCGCACCCGACGACCTCCGACGACGTGGTCCACTGGCATCTGGAAGGCGACACCGGGTGACGCGAGCAGACGGGGGAGCATCGGGACCAAGCCGGTCCAGGCGATCCCGCGCGGCCCGACGGATGTCGGCACCTGGCCCCCGCTCAAGCGCCGGAAGCGCTCGAGGCTGCTCGGGGTGAAGGAACCGACGCACACCCGGTCGTGCGCGCGGTGCGCGTCGATGGCGGCCACCAGCGGCTCGATCGCTCCGGGGGCCTTGATGTCGATGTTGATCCGCTGCTCCGGGAAGTGCTCGAACACCTCGTCCAGTGTGGGCACCTGGTCGATGCCAGCGATCCTGGCCTCCCGGACGCCCGCCAGCGGGAGCTCCCGAATCGCCCCCGTGGCGTCGGTCACCCGGTCCAGAACGTCATCGTGGAAGGCGACCAGATGGCCGTCGGCGGTCGCGTGCACGTCTGTCTCCAGGTAGCGGTAGCCCAGGGACACCGCATTGGCGAAGGCGTGCAGGGTGTTCTCGCGGCCAAGGTTGCCGCCCAGCAGGGAGCCGCCACGGTGGGCAAGTGGAATGAAGGGCTGGTCGAAGTAGGGGAAGTCACGGGCGATCACGACGCCAGCGTAGGACGCCAACCGAATCCTGGCGCCGATGAGTCAGTCCAGACCCGGCAGGGTCTTCAGCCAGTTCTCCACCACGTCCGGCAGCCAGGTCGGCACGCCCGCGTACCAGGCGGCCAGGTACCAGGTGATGAGGATGCAGATGATGGTCGCAACGGTGAAGATGCGCTTGTTGCGGGGGGACATGGCCTTGAAACGCTCGAACCAGCGGCCGAAGACGCTGAGCAGCCGATGCGCCCACTCGAACTCCGAGGCCCACACCGCAAGCCCCATCAGGAACAGCGGGATGCCGCCCGGGCCGGGCAGCCAGCCCGTCAGCGCGGCGGCGACCATCAGCACGAGGCCGACGACGCCCACCACGATCCGATACCAGAACAGGGCGACGGAATTGGCTCGGATCCTGGCGCGCCAGGCCCACCGGTCGCCATCGCCCGCACTACGCAGCACGTGGCCCGGTTCCCGCTCGTCGTCCAGCAGTTCGGCCATGGGACCAAGGATGACAGAACACCGGAATGATCAGCAGTTCAGGCGCACGCGGCCCTCACGCCGTGCAGGAGCTGGACGCGATGAGAGCGTCGCATCCCCAAGGGAGCAGAATGGAGCGGGTGACCACGATCTTGTCCATCCAGTCCCACGTCGCCTACGGCCATGCCGGCAACTCCGCGGCCGTCTTCCCGCTGCAGCGGATGGGCGTGGAGACCTGGCCCGTGCTCACAGTCAATTTCTCCAACCACACCGGCTACGGCTCCTGGCGTGGTCCGCTGATCGAGGCACGGGACGTTCGTGACGTCGTCCACGGGATCGACGAGCGGGGCCAGCTCAGCCAGGTGGACGCGCTGCTGTCGGGTTACCAGGGTGGTGAGGAGATCGGCGCCGTCGTTCTCGAGGCCGCCGCGCTGGTCAAGCAACGCAACCCGCGGGCCCTCTACTGCTGCGACCCGGTGATGGGCGACGTCGGCCGTGGCTTCTACTGCCGTCCCGGGATTCCGGAGTTCATGCGCGACCGGGTCGTGCCGGCCGCCGACGTGATGACCCCCAACCTGTTCGAGCTGGAGTTCCTCACGGGACGGACGATCAACGGAGTCACTGCGGCTGTCGAGGCCGCGCAGGAACTGCGTAGCCGCGGTCCGCGGACGGTGCTGGTGACCTCTGTCACCGACGCCGGCCAGAACACGGACGTGATGCGGATGGTGGCCGTGGGTGAGCAGGGCGCCTGGCAGGTCGAGACGCCGCTGATCGAGCAGGCCTTCACCGGCTCCGGTGATGTCACCACGGCGACCTTCCTGGCCCACCTTCTGACCACTGGCTCCGTCCCGGACGCGTTGTCAGCAACCGGTTCGATCGTCTACTCCCTACTGCGGGCCACGCACGAGCTGGGACGCTCCGAGCTGGCCCTGGTCGCGGCACAGGACAGCTTCGTGAACCCGCCGCACCGCTTCCAGGCATCCCGACTGGCCTGAGGCTGTCATGGCTGAGGACGAGCGTTGGCCAGGGCACGCGGTGCTCCAGGTGCCGGTGCGTCCGCTGGACGAGCATGTTCGCGCGGGGTACCTGCGCCACGACCCCTCCTTGCTGGGGCGCGGACCAGACTTCGTCCACGCCCATGTCACGGTCCTGGGGCCCTTCGACGAGGTTCCGGATCTCGCGTCGGTCGCGAACCTCGCCGCCAGCTGTGCCCCTTTCGAGGCGCGCTGCGAACAGGTCGAGCTCTTCGAGAACGGGACGATCCACACCCCGGCATGGCCCCGCGCCCGGTTCGAGGCGCTGACGAGAGCAGCCCAGCGCACCTTCCCCGAAGTGGTGCCCTACCGCGGCCAGTTCGGCGTCTCACCGCACGTGACGCTGGAGGCGCTGGCACCCGGGGTCGACGTCGCGTCCGTCGCCGAGGGGCTGGGGGACGTGCTCCCTGCCAGTTACCGCGTCGCACAGCTCGACCTGGTCTGGTACGAGCAGGGCAACACCCACCTGGTGGCGCGCTTCCCCTTCGGTTGCTGAACACCCTCACCGCCAACCCGAAACGACCGAACGGCGCACCCCCATTCGGGGATGCGCCGTTCGATGCGGTGTGCACCGGACCTGTGGGCCCGATCGGTTCAGCTCACTCGTGGAAGACCTCGATGTTGGCGCCCAACTTGTTCAGGCGGGCCGGCAGGTCTTCGTAGCCACGGTTGATGACGTAGACATCGCGCAGGATCGTATCGCCGCGGCCTGCGAGGGCCGCGAGCAGCAGGCAGACGGCCGGGCGCAGCGCCGGCGGGCAGACCAGGTCGCGCCCGCGCCAGCGGGTCGGGCCGTTCACGATCAGACGGTGCGGGTCGAGCAGCTGCACATTGCCGCCGAGCTTGTTGAGCTCCAGCAGGTGGATCGCGCGGTTCTCGTAGACCCAGTCGTGGATCAGCGTCTGGCCGTCGGCGACGGCCGCGATGACCGCGAAGAAGGGCAGGTTGTCGATGTTCAGGCCCGGGAATGGCAGCGGGTGGATCTTGTCCGCCGAGGCGTGCAGCTGCGAAGGGTGGACGGTGATGTCCACCAGACGGGTGAAGCCATTGCGGGAGACATACTCGTCCGAGAGCGAGTACTTCAGCCCCATCTCCTCCAGGATCGCGAGTTCGATCTCCAGGAACTCGTAGGGGCACCGAGTGACCGTCATCTCCGAGCCGGTCACGATCGCTGCGGTCAACAGGCTCATCGCCTCAATGGGGTCCTCGGAGATGTCATACTCCACGTCCTTGTCGATGTCGGCATTGCCGGTGATCGTCAAGGTGGTCGAACCGATGCCGTCGATCGTGACGCCGAGCATCTGCAGGAAGACGCACAGGTCCTGAACCATGTAGTTGGGCGAGGCATTGCGCAGGATCGTGGTTCCCGGGGTCTGCGCGGCGGCCAGCAGCGCATTCTCGGTGACGGTGTCGCCACGCTCGGTCAAGGTGATGCGGCGCACCTCGTTGACGCGGGAGACCTCGACGGTGGCCTGGTAGAAGCCCTCGGTCGCCTCGACGTCGAGGCCGAAGGGACGCAGCACCTGCAGGTGCGGTTCGATGGTGCGCGCGCCAAGGTTGCAGCCGCCGGCGTAGGGGAGCTGGAAGCTGTCGTACTGGTGCAGCAACGGGCCCAGGAACATGATGACCGAGCGGGTACGGCGGGCCGCGTCCAGGTTCATCTCGCCCAGCTGGAGCTCGGCGGGCCGGTGGAGGGTCAGCGTGGTCTTGTCAGCATTCCAGGCGGCCTCGACACCCACGGAGGTGAGCACCTCGACGATGCGGTTGACCTCCTCGATGCGCGCGATGCCACGAAGAGTGGTGCGGCCCTTGTTGATGAGGGAGGCGCACAGCAGCGCGACGGCGGCGTTCTTGGACGAACGCACCTCGATCGACCCGGACAGCTTGCGGCCACCCTCGATGCGCAGGTTCGTGGTGCGGTTGTCGGCGGGTGCGATCAGCGGGGACTCGAGGGCCTCGGCGATGCGGTTGATCATCTCCAGGCTCAGGTTCTGGTTCCCGGCCTCGATGCGGTGCACTGCACTCTGCGAGGTGTTCAGGACGTCTGCGAGCTGGTGCTGGGTGAGCCCGCGCTGCTTGCGGGCATCGCGAATCAGCCGGCCGATGGAGGCAGGAGTGGTCTCGGTCATGCCGACCAGAGTAACTCACGTTTGAGATAATCCATCCACCCGGTGACGTGTTGTTCGTTCAACAGCCCCACAGAATGCGACTGGAACGACAGTCCAGAGGTTACGGTCACGGCAGGTTTACCCCCTCGTCACCCGGACGACGCGTCTCTGCCCACGTCCGCCCCTAGCGTCGTCCAAGCCTGGTACCCACTATCGGGCCACCCCTTCGAAAGGAACCAGAGATGGGCAAGACCCTCAAGGTTGCAGCGATCGCCGCAGCGTCGCTGTCGCTCGTCGCCGGCGCCGGGGCGGGGGCCGCAGAGGCCAACCGCTCGCGCAGCAACGAGATCCACAACGTCATCTACCTGCTCGGCGACGGCATGGGCCGCACCCACGTCAGCGCTGCCCGCGAGCGCTACTACGGCGCCGACGGCAAGCTCGTCATGGAGACGCTGCCCAATGTCGGCCAGAATCGCACCTACTCGGTCGAGGCGAACTCCGGTCAGCCGGGCGAGTCGGACTTCGTCCCCAACTACGTCACCGACTCCGCGTCCGCGGCCACCGCGTGGGCCTCCGGCGTCAAGACCTACAACGCCGCGCTTGGCGTCGACGCAAAGGGCAACGTCAAGCCCACGGTCATGGAGCTCGCCAAGAAGGCCGGCTACCGCACCGGCAATGTCTCCACCGCCGAGATCACCGACGCCACCCCTGCCGGGCAGATGAGCCATGTGCTCCTGCGCGGATGCCAGGGCCCGAACTACTCCGCCGCCGCCTGCCAGTACCCGACGGTCACCGGTGGCACCGAGCTTCCCACCTCCGACGTCCGCGTCACCCCCGTCGCCGACCAGATCGCCCGCAATGGCGTGGCCGACGTCATCATGGGCGGTGGCCTGAGCCGCTTCGACGCCACCGACGAGCAGTCGCTGAAGGCACAGGGCTACACCGTCCTCGGCTCGCCCGCCGCCCAGCGCGTCGCGACCGAGCAGGACCTGAACCGCCTCAAGGCGTCCAAGAAGGGCAACAAGGTCTTCGCCCTGTACAACAAGGGCAACCTGACCATCGAGCGCAGCAAGCGCCTGAACCCGGCCAGTGCCGAGGCGAAGGAGCCGAACCTGGCCGAAATGACCCGCAAGTCGATCGAGCTGCTCGACACGAACAAGGGCAAGAAGGGCTTCTACCTGCAGGTCGAGGGCGCCCTGATCGACAAGCGCTCGCACGCCAACGACGCCGCGCAGACTTTGGAGGAGACCAAGGCCTTCGACGAGGCCGTCCGCGTCGCCCTCGACTACGCGAAGAAGGACAAGCACACCCTGGTCATCGTCACCGCCGACCACGAGTGCGCGGGCTTCAACATCATCGAGAAGGGCACCTACACCAACGCCGAGGCCGTGACCCCGCCAGCGAATGTCGACTCGGGGAACACCGCCAACAACTCGACCCCCTCGCGGGCCAAGTCTGGCGCCCTGGACCCAAAGCGCTCGTCCGGCATCATCAACGGCTCCGGCTCGGCTGACACGGCCAACTTCGGCCCCGCAACCTTCCGCACCGTCGACGACCCCGCTGGCGTCGAGGACGGCACCAAGGAAGCCAGCCTGTGGCTGAGCTACCTGTCGGGCAACCACACCGGTGCCGACGTGCCGGTCTACGGCTACGGCCCGTCCTCCTACAAGGTCGCAGGCTCCATCGAGAACACCGACTTGTTCGACATCGTCGGCCAGGCTCTCGGCGTCGTCGCCTGACGCCAGCAGTACCCTCAAGAACCCCATCTCGACCAGGGGGCACCAGCACGTGGGGCTGGACGGGAACCGTCCAGCCCCACGTGTGCACTCCCACTGCATTCACCCCCCCAATGGGGTCGACACCAACGGGGTCGACACCAACGCATCCGACCCCAACGCATCCGCCCCGAACAGCAGCAGAGGAAGACATGCCGCGTCCTACCCGCCGTACCGTCCTGACCGCCGCCCTCGCCAGCCTGGCTCTGGGCGCCTGTTCCAGCGAGGAGGTCACCGCGCCCGACCCCTCGTCCGCCGCCATGACCAGCTTTCCCTCGCTGACGCCTGCGAGTGGTGACCCGACGCTTGCCTCGATGGCCACCGCGAGCCCTGCTGCCGGACGGGTCGTGCAGGTCGCCGGGCCCTTCGATGACCGCTTCACCCTCAGCGATTTGACGCTTGACGGCTCGACGGTCAGCGGCACGCTCCGCGTCACCTCCGACGTCTCGGAGCTGTTGGAGCTGCAGGTGGTGGCCGGCTTCCATGACGCCTCGGGCAGGCTGCTGGGCACCTCCCGCTTCACCCACCACCTCGATGGCGCGCACACGCACGAGGAGGCCTCGGCCGCCCCCGGGGCGAGCGTCGACCCGCACCCCTCGGAGGAGTTCGAGATCAGGGCCCCCGCCGGCATCGCGTCCAAGGTCGTCTCGGCCAGCGTCGGAGTGCCCGTACTGGTCAACGAATGACATCGCGAAGCGCCTCCCGGCGTGGAATAGAGTGCAACTCATGAGCTCTCATTTCGACGTCGTTGTCCTTGGCGCTGGCCCCGGTGGCTACGTCGCCGCCATTCGCGCCGCCCAGCTGGGCAAGAAGGTCGCCATCATCGAGAAGGAGTACTGGGGCGGTGTCTGCCTGAACATCGGCTGCATCCCCACCAAGTCGCTCCTGCGCAACGCCGAGATCGTCCATCTCGTCACCAAGGAGGCCGGTACCTTCGGCCTGTCCGGTGAGGTGACCGCCGACTACGGCAAGGCCTTCACCCGTTCCCGTGCGGTCAGCGACCGGATGGTCAAGGGCATCCACTTCCTGATGAAGAAGAACAAGGTCACCGAGTTCTCCGGCTGGGGCACCTTCACTGGCCCGAAGGCGATCAGCGTCGCCAAGGAAGACGGCTCCACCGAGGAGCTCACCTTCGACGCCTGCATCATCGCCGCAGGTGCGACCACCAAGCTGCTGCCGGGCACCCAGGTCAGCCAGAATGTCGTGACCTACAAGGAGCAGATCCTCGCCGACCAGCTTCCGAAGTCGATCATCATCGGCGGCTCGGGGGCCATCGGCACGGAGTTTGCCTATGTCCTCAACAGCTACGGCGTCGACGTCACGATCGTCGAGTACCTGGACCGCGTCGTGCCCGCCGAGGATCCCGAGATCTCCGCCGAGCTGACCAAGCAGTACAAGAAGCTGGGCATCAAGCTGATGCCGAGCACCGCGGTGAAGACCGTGGAAGACCACGGCCAGGGCGTTCGCGTCACCGTGGCGCCGGCCAAGGGTGGCGACGAGCAGGTGCTCGAAGCCGACAAGTTCATGCAGGCGATGGGCTTCGCGCCCCGCACCGAGGGCTTCGGGCTCGAGAAGACCGGCGTGCAGCTGACCGACCGCGGCGCCATCGCGGTGGACGACTACCTGCGAACCAATGTCGAGGGCATCTTCGCCATCGGCGATTGCACCGGCAAGATGATGCTGGCCCACGTCGCCGAGGCCCAGGGCGTCGTCGCCGCGGAGACCATCGCGGGAGCGGAGACCTTCCCGGTGAACTACGACTTCATCCCGCGCGCCACCTACTGCCAGCCGCAGATCGGCTCCATGGGCTACACCGAGGAGCAGGCGCAGGCCAAGGGCTTCGAGACCAAGGCGGCGAAGTTCCCCTTCGCCGCCAACGGCAAGGCCTGGGGGCTGGGTGAGGGCGTCGGCTTCGTGAAGATCATCGCCGACAAGAACACCAACGAGATCCTCGGTGCCCACATGATCGGCCCCGACGTGACCGAACTGCTGCCCGAGCTGGTGCTCGCCCAGCAGTACGATCTGCGCGCCGACGAGATCGGCCGTACCGTGCACGCGCACCCGACCCTGTCGGAGGCGCTGAAGGAGGCCGCCGAGGGCATTGTCGGCCACATGATCAACTTCTGATCACAAGCTGACCCGCCAGAACTCAGCTGACCCTCCAGAACTCAGGGGCCGCGTTGGCGTCCGTCCGGTTGGACGGATGCCGGCGCGGCCCTAGATTTGTGCCATGCGCGACCTGCAGAAGACCATCATCGACGAGATGGGCGTCAAGCCCGCGATCGACCCTGCCGTGGAAGTTGAGCGGCGGGTCGCCTTCTTGTGCGAGTACCTCAAGGCCACCCACACAACGGGCTTCGTGCTGGGGATCAGCGGGGGGATCGACTCGACCCTGGCCGGCCGGCTGGCCCAGATGGCTGTTGACCGCTTGAGGGCCGATGGCGTCGAAGCCGACTTCGTCGCCGTCCGGCTGCCGCACGGTGTGCAGGCCGACGAGGCGGATGCAGCAGCGGCGATGCGCTGGGTGGATGCCTCCACCGAGGTCACGCTGAACATCAAGCCCGCCACCGACGGCATGGAGAACGCCTTCGAGGAGGCGATGGGCATGCAGATCAGCGATTTCAACAAGGGCAACGTCAAGGCCCGGATGCGCATGGTTGCCCAGTACGCCATCGCCGGCGAGAAGAACATGCTGGTGATCGGCACCGACCACGGCGCCGAGTCCGTGACCGGCTTCTTCACCAAATTCGGCGACGGGGGAGCGGACATCCTGCCGCTCTTCGGCCTCGACAAGGGCCAGAACCGCCAGCTTCTGCAGCACCTCGGGGCGCCCGAGCAGTTGTGGGCCAAGGTGCCCACCGCCGACCTGTTGGATGGCAAGCCGCTGCGCACCGACGAGGACGAGCTGGGCATCACCTACGACCAGATCGACGCCTACCTGCAGGGCGAGCAGATCCCCGACGAGGTGGCCGAGAAGCTGGAGCAGAAGTACCTGCGAACGCGCCACAAGCGCGCCACGCCCGTCACGATCCATGACACCTGGTGGCGTTGATCGCTGTGCGCCGAGCCCTAGCCACTTTGCTGGTCGTGCTGGCGGCCGGATGCTCCACGTCCACCGCCGACCAGACCGCACCCACGAGCACTACTGACCAGACTGCACCCACGCCCACTGCGTCGGCCACGCCGTCCGCGCAGCCTGCGCTTGAGCTGCCCCGCGGTGGTCGGACGATCTTCCCGGCCCACCGCTTGTTCGGCTATTCCGGTGCCCCGGACGCCCCCGGTCAGGGGCGACTCGGAATCGGCGACCTGGATGAGCGCGTGGTCGAGATGGAGCAGCGCGCCAAGCCCTACGCGAAGGGACGCGAGGTGCTGCCCGTGATGGAGCTGATCGCGACCACCGTCCACTCGTCCCCCGGCCGCGACGGGATGTACCGCACCCGCGTCGACGATTCGGTGATCGAGGAGTGGCTCGCCGTCGCGCGCAAACGCAAGGCCCTGCTGCTGTTGAACATCCAGCCCGGTCGGGCCGATTTCGTCGACGAACTCAAGGCCTACCAGGGCTGGCTGGCCCAGCCGGACGTCGGCGTCGCGCTGGACCCGGAGTGGGCTGTCTCGGCGGGGCAGACCCCGGGCAAGGTCTTCGGGCACACGTCGGGCAAGGAGTTGAACGCATCGGCGAAGTACCTGGCCGGCATCGTCGCGAGCCACCACCTGCCCGAGAAGGTGATGGTCTATCACCAGCTCAACCCTGGTGTCGTGCGCAACGAACAACAGCTGAGCGCCCACAAGGGCGTCGTGATGGTGAAGTCGGTGGATGGCATCGGATCGCCAAGTGCGAAGACGGCAACATGGGAGCGTGTGGTCGCGACCATGCCGGAGTTCGTCCACCCCGGTTTCAAGCTCTTCTACGAGGAAGACGCGGCGACCGGTGGACGCGTGATGACCGCGGCAGAGGTACTGGGGCTGCGGCCGGTGCCAGAGTACGTGCTGTTCGAGTGAGGAGACCCGATGTTCTGGCTGACCGGTGACGAGGCCGCGGACGACCTGCTGGCAGACGACGACAATGCGCTGCTCGTGGGCATGTGCCTGGACCAGCAGATCCCGATGGAGAAGGCTTTCGCCGGCCCCGCCGTAATCGCCGAACGGATGGGTGGACGCTTCGACGTCGCCGCCATCGCCGCGATGCCCGAGGAGGACTTCGTGGCGCTGTGCGCGCAGCGCCCGGCCGTGCACCGTTTTCCCGGATCGATGGGCGCGCGGGTGCACCAGCTGTGCTCCGTGCTGGTCGACGAGTACGACGGCAGTGCGTCTCACCTGTGGCGGGATGGGGACGGGGCAACGGTGCTGCGGCGGCTGAAGGCCTTGCCGGGCTTCGGCGACCAGAAGGCCAGGATCTTCCTGGCAGTGCTCGGCAAGCGCCGCAAGCTGCCGCTGCAGGGCTGGCAGGCGGCTGCCGGAGACTACGCCGACGACCAGTACCGTTCCGTCGCCGACATCGACGGCCCCGAGAGCCTGCTGCGCGTGCGGGAGACCAAGAAGGCCGCCAAGGCTGCCGCCCGCGCCGCGAAAGAGCTTGCATGAGCGAGATCCACGATGGCGAGCACCCACGGCTGGTGGTCGGGGCGATCATCGTCCGCGACGGGCTGGTGCTGGCCGCGCGCCGCAGCCGTCCGGCTGAGTTGGCTGGCAAGTACGAGTTCCCTGGCGGGAAGGTCGAGGCGGGGGAGCAGCCCGAGGCAGCGCTGGTGCGTGAGATCCGGGAGGAACTGGGCGTCGAGGTGGGCGTGGACGCCGAACTGGAGTCGCTCTCGGGCCACTGGCCGATCGGTCCGGCGATGAACCTGCGCGTGTGGTTCTGCGAGCTCGTCGAGGGTGAACCGGCACCGGGGGAGTCGCACGACCAGATCGTCTGGTGCTCGCTGGCGGCCCTTCCCGAGCTGGACTGGTTGCCGGCCGACCAGCCGGTCGCGGACGCGCTGGCTGCGCTCGCTGACCAGCCATAGTCGCACCCCTATGCGCCACGTCCAGGCTGCCCACTTCCGTGCGGACCAGTTCAGCGCCCCCAAGTTGCCGCTGGCCGCCCAGCCGCAGGAGGGGCCAACGCCAGCCTCGGTGCACCTGGTGCTGAACCCGATCGGCAACCGGGCTGGGCTGGTGGCCGAGCTGGTGCGAGCCCGCTGCGATTCTGTCGGAGCATCGCTGACCGTCCATGAGACCAACCGGGACGACCCGGGGCCCGGCCAGGCGCGCGTCGCCCTGGCCGCTGGCGCCGACCGCCTGGTGGTGGCCGGTGGTGACGGGACCGTCCGCGCGGTCGCCAAGGAACTGGCTGGTAGCGGGGTCGCGATCGGCATCATGCCCACCGGCACCGCGAACATCTTCGCCCGCAACATCGGGCTGCGTCCCCGGAACCTGACCGCCTGCTGCGACGTCGCCATGGGCACCCGGCAGGCCCGCGTCGACCTCGGCCTCGCCAGCTTCGACGGACCCGCCGGCCGAGAACACCACGCCTTCCTGGTGCTGGCGGGCGTCGGGCGCGACGCGGAAACCGTCGACGGCACTCGCGGCGGCCTGAAGCGTCGCGCGGGTTGGCTGGCCTACTTCGAGTCGGGGCTGCGGCACGCCGTCCGTCCGGCGTTGCCGATGCGGGTCGGCATGGACGCGACTGGCCTGCAGAGCCTGCTGGTGTGGAGCGTGCTGGTCGGCAACACCCCGCGCATCCCCGGCGGGGTGCAGGTGTTCCCCGGCGCCGTCATCGATGACGACCTGTTGGACGTCCTGATCTGCCATGTGACCAGGCCCTGGCAATGGTTCGGGGTCGCGCGGGCAGTCATCCCGAGGCTCGACGCACCACGTCGCTTGGTGTCGCGCCGCCAGGCCCGCACGGTGGAGGTCGAAACCGTTGAGCCCCTGTTGCTGCAACTGGACGGCGACGTCCACGGACCCATCACGCGCGCGACCTTCAGGTTGCGCCACCAGGCCCTCGACGTCTGCATTCCGGAAGGACGACCATGACCACCACCAATTCGCTGGTCCAGGCACTGCTGGACGGCCACACCAACGCCGACCAGGAGCACGAGGTGCTCGCCGTCATCGAGGCGATGCCCGGGGCGGAGCTGAACGAGCTGCTGGACGACGAGACAGCCGAGCGCCTGATGGACTCGATGGACAACCGCCTCTTCGGGCCCGACAACCACGCCCGTTTGGTGCAGGTGCTGGAGCGTCGACGTCCCGAGCTCGATCTGCATGCGCTGGCGGCCATCGTCCGGGCGCTGCAGAGCGGGCGCACCGGTATTGAGGACGAGCACCGGATCGCCGACATCATCTGCCACCTACAGGGCTCCGAGCTGACGAAGTTCAAGAACATCGTGAGCCTGCGCAAGGACCAGCACGACCTCGAGGGGCTGGTCTACATCGCGATCGACGACAAGGACGTCCGCCAGCGCATCCTCGACCACATCGCCGAGCAGGCCGCGTCGGTGCCGCGCACCGAGGCCAAGGTGCTGAGCGACATCGACGACACCGTCTTCTGCAAGCTGCACGACAAGCGCTACCCGAAGGGCATCGTCTACCCGGGCGCGCTCGCCTTCCAGGAGGCACTGGACCTCGAACCAGACGACCAGCCCATCTCGATGGGCGACATCACCTTCGTGACCGCCCGTCCCGGCGACGTCTTCGGGCTGATCGCCCACCACTCGCGCGAGTCGCTGAACAAGGCCGGGGTCGCCGACCTCACGATGCTGTCGGGAAGTCTTTTCTCGTTGCGCAGCCTGGACGCGATGGCCGGAAAGAAGGTGGCCAACATCGAGCACTACGTCGAGCTCTTCCCCGAGCACCACATGATCTTCATGGGCGACTCCGGGCAGGGGGACGTGAAGGTGGGCGAGCGCATCTTGGAGCGCTTCGGGGACGTGGTGCGGGGCGTCTTCATCCACGACGTCGTGGACACCACTGATGACAAGCGGGCCGAGTGGGCTGCCAAGAGGATCTGGTTCCACGACACCTATGTGGGGGCGGCGGCCAAGGCTTTGGAGCTGGGACTCCTCTCGGCCGAGGGGCTCCGGACGGTGATCGACGAGGCCACGCAGGAGTTGGGCCAGATCCAATTCGAGGATGACGAGCAGCGTCAGTGGATGCAGGACCTGTTCGCCCGCGACACGGCGATGGCCGAGCGGTCCCTCGCGACTAGACTGCCGCGGTGAGCAGAACCGACGCCCCGGGCAGCACGTCCACTGGCAGCACATCCACTGGAAGCACATCCATCGGAAGCACGTCCACCGACGACATCCACGCTGGAACCCAGGCCGAGGATGACCTCGTCCGCATCCCGGCCGGCGCTCGGGGTCTGGCACTGGCCGTGGCCGGCGTGGTGCTGGCCGTGGTGGGGATCGTCTGCTTCACCCACGGGCAGGCGCTGCTGGTCCGGCTGCCGGGGCCGATCCCGACGATGGACAAGTTGCCCACCGACGGGTCCGCTGACGCCGCGAAGGGGTGGATGTGGGCCGGTTTCGCCGGGGTTGGGCTTGGCCTTCTCGCCGAGATTGCAGCTGGCGTGCTGGGTTGGATTGCCCAGAAGGCGGGGGACACCCGCGGCATCTGGGCGCTGGTCACCGCGCTGGGTTGGCCACTGCTGGTCGTGCTGACCGTCGGCGGTATCGCCGCGAGCTGAGCGGTTGGTATCGCCGCGAGCTGAGGTCAGGCGATCCGCACCTTCGTGTATCGAGCGAGGGACTCCAGCAGCTCCTGCTGGAACTCGTAGTCCAGCGCGGCCGGATGCGGCTTCTCCCGGCCATGGTGGAACCAGTAGCCACCGCTGCAACACACGTCCGGTTCCTCGCTGGTCGCCAACCATGCCTGGGTCTGGTGCGCCAGCCCGAGGTCATCAGGAGCGGAAGGACCACCCATCCGGGTCGGCACCCAGCCGGGGTCGACGGCGTGGGCCCGCACCGCCGGCCACAGGCGCGCGATGGCCTCCATCAAGGTGGTGACGTAGAGCTGCGAGTCGGAGTAGCTGCGGGTGATGGTCCGGCCGCTCCAGTCGATGCCGGTCAGGTCAGGGTCGCCACCGCGGTGCATGCTGCTGCTGACGTAGACGATCCGGGACGGACGCGCGATCAGGGCGGTGAGCACATAGGGCGCCACCACGTTGACCGGGAGCACCAGGTGGTCGTCCATCGTCCCGGCATTGTGGACGACAGCGTCCAGCGGCCCCATCTCGTTGACCCGGTCGGCCATTCCGCGGAGTTCGTCGAGGTTTCCCAGGTCGCCGAGCACCTTCTTGGCCCCGGCCTCGAGCAGCGGGCGTACCGTCTCCAGACGTTCGCGGTTGCGGGCGTGCAGCACCACGCAGTGGCCGGCCGCGAGGAGTTGCTCGGCGGTGGCGCGCCCGATTCCCTCGGTCGCGCCGGTCACCAGGACCCGTCTCATCCTTGTGCCTCTCGTCAGGGGTTCCCTGCCAGTACACCCTGCAAGGGGGTCCGTTGCCACCTCGCTGCTAGCTTGTGGGAGCCGCGCCGCGGAACTGGATGCGTATTCAAGGCCCTTGGCTTCATCTACTAAAAGTTAGCCAAGGGCCTTCATGTTTCAAGCGACCACAATCACCGAGCTGGTCGACGGGTGCCTCCGGCCAGCCGAGCAACGCGTCCCCAGCAACACGACGCAGCCTTCGCCGTGGCAGGATCAGGCGCATGAGTGCAGCGCAGCCCTACCTTGACCCGTCCCTGTCGATCGCCGAGCGCGTCGAAGACCTGTTGGGCCGAATGACCCTGCTCGAGAAGGTCGGGCAGATGCTGCAGCTCAATGCCCAGGAAGATCTGGAGGACATCGTCCTCAATCGTCATGCCGGTTCCATCCTGCACACGCCGCCGGAGCGTTTGGCCGTTGCCCATGACCTCGTCCAGCAGACCCGCCTGCGGATCCCGCTGGTGGTCGCCGACGACTGCATCCACGGCCACTCCTTCTGGCCGGGAGCGACAATCCTGCCCTCGCAGCTGGGCATGGCCTGCACCTGGAACCCCGACCTGGTGCGTGCCGGCGCGCGGATGACCGCCGTCGAGGTGGCACCGACGGGCATCCACTGGACCTTCTCTCCGGTGCTGTGCATCGGCCGTGACCTGCGCTGGGGACGCGTGGACGAGACCTTCGGCGAGGACCCGCACCTGCTCGGCGAGCTGGGCGTCGCGATGGTCGAGGGCTACCAGGGGTCCGGCCTGGACGACCCGACTGCGATCCTGGCCTGCGCGAAGCACTTCGCCGGCTACTCCGAGACGATCGGCGGACGCGACGCGTCCGAGGCCGACATCAGCCGCCGCAAGCTGCGCAGCTGGTTCCTGCCGCCCTTCGAGCGAGTGGCCCGGGCTGGCTGCCGTTCCTTCATGCTCGGCTACGAGTCCATCGACGGCATCCCGATCACCGCCAACGAATGGGTGCTCTCCGACGTGCTGCGCGGCGAGTGGGGCTTCACCGGCACGCTGGTCACCGACTGGAACAATGTAGGGTCGCTGGTCACCGACCAGAAGGTCGCCGCCGACATCACCGAGGCAGCCGCCATCGCCATCACCTGCGGCAACGACTTCGTGATGACCACCCCCACCTTCTTCGAGGGCGCGCAGGATGCCGTCGCCAAGGGCTTGGTGACCGAGGCGCAGGTGGACGACCAAGTACGCCGCATCCTCGCGCTGAAGTTCGCCCTCGGACTGTTCGAGAACCCGCGCCACGCCGACTCCGAACGCCAGCAGGCCGTCATCGGCACCGCCGAGCACCGCGAGCTGGCCCTGGAGCAGGCGCGCCGCTCGCTCGTCCTGCTCCGCAACGAGGATGCGCTGTTGCCACTGGATCGTTCGTCGTCGCTGAAGGTCGCGGTGGTCGGCCCGAATGCGGACGACGTGCAGAACCAGCTCGGCGACTGGGCCGGTGGGTCCGGGCAGGTGGAGTGGATGGCCGACTACCTGCCGCGCGAGCTGACCGAGACCATCTGGACCGGCCTGCAGCAGGTCGCACCGCAGGGCTGGAAGCTGACCCACGTCCGCGGCGTTGGGATCGGCCAGAGCGAGCAGATGGGCGTGTTGCCGGACGGGCAGCCCTTCTACCCGGAGTTCCAGCCCGAGCCGATCGACCAGGCCGAGTTCGACCGCGCAGTCGAGGCCGCCCGGGCAGCGGACGTCGCCGTGGTCGTCGTCGGCGACAACATCGCCCTGACCGGGGAGGGACGCTCCACCGCGACGCTGGAGCTGATGGGCGGACAGGTGGCGTTGCTGGACGCGGTCGCCGCGACCGGCACGCCGATGGTGGTGGTCGTGGTCTCCGGCAAGCCGCTCGTCCTGCCCGAGTCGGCGCGCAATGCCGCTGCGCTGGTGTGGGCCTTCAACCCGGGCATGCGCGGTGGCCTGGCCTTCGCCGAACTGTTGACCGGGGCGATCGAGCCCTCGGGGCGCCTGCCGATCTCGATCCCGCGCCACGTCGGGCAGCAGCCGCTGTTCTACAACCAGGTCCGCGGGGTGCACGGCCAGGGCTACGCCGACCTCACCTTCGACCCGCTCTACGGCTTCGGCCAAGGCCTGGGCTACACGCGGTTCGAGTACTCCGACCTGCTGGTCACCAACCCGGAGGTCACCGAGGAGGAGATGTTGCATGCCACGGTCGTCGTCCGCAACACCGGCAGCCGGCCGGGACGAGAGACCGTGCAGGTCTACGTCCGCGATGTCGTCACCTCCGTCACCTGGGCCGACCGGGAACTCAAGCACTTCCAGCAGGTCGACCTCGAGGCGGGGGAGTCGCGGCTGTTGCAGATCGACCTCCCGGTGAGCGCGTGCACGATCGTCGACCGGCATGAGCGCCGCGTCGTCGAGGCGGGCGCCTTCGAGCTGCTGGTGGGCCACAGCTCTCGGACGCAGGACCTGCTGGCGGCCAGCTTCGAGGTGGTGGCGCGGGAGCAGCACCCCTCCTGCTGATCCACCTTCCACGGGAGTCGACAGTGCTGGAGCCAAAACTGTCAGTGGGGTAGGGAAGAATCCTCTCCATGACCGAGCAGCGCCCCAGCACTGGGCAGCACCCCGCCGACCGACATGACCTGATCCGCGTCCAGGGCGCTCGCGAGAACAACCTCAAGGACGTCTCGCTGGAGATCCCAAAGCGTCGTCTGACGGTCTTCACGGGTGTGTCCGGGTCGGGCAAGAGCTCGCTGGTGTTCGAGACGATCGCCGCCGAGAGCCAGCGGATGATCAACGAGACCTACCCGGCCTTCATCCAGGGCTTCATGGACACGACCTCGCGTCCCGAGGTCGACCACCTCGAGGGCCTGACCACAGTGATCACCGTCGACCAGGAACGGATGGGTTCCAACCCGCGCTCCACGGTCGGCACCGCCACGGATGCGAACGCGATGCTGCGCATCCTGTTCAGCCGGCTTGCGATGCCGCACATCGGTGGCCCGAAGGCCTACTCCTTCAACGTCCCCTCGGTCAGCGGGGGTGGTGCCATCACGGTCGAGAAGGGCGGACGCCAGGTCAAGGAGGTGAAGAAGTTCACCGTCACAGGCGGCATGTGCCCGCGTTGTGAGGGCATGGGTCGGGTCAGCGACTTCGACCTCGACGAGCTCTACGACGCCGAACTGAGCCTCGCGCAGGGTGCGTTGAAGATCCCCGGCTACTCGATGGACGGCTGGTACGGCCGCATCTACAAGGGCTCGGGCTTCTTCGACCCCGACAAGCCCATCAAGGACTTCACCAAGCGTGAGCTGGACGACCTGCTCCACAGGGAGGGCACCCGCATCAAGGTGGACGGCATCAACGTCACCTTCGAGGGCCTCATCCCCAAGATCAACAAGTCGATGCTCAGCAAGGAGGTGGACGCGCTGCAACCCCACGTCCGCGCCTTCGTGCAGCGCGCGATCGTCTTCCAGACCTGCCCCGAGTGCGAGGGCACCCGCCTCTCCCAGGGTGCCCGGGCCTCCACGATCGACGGGGTCTCCATCGCGGACGCCTGCCGGATGCAGATCTCCGACCTCGCCGCATGGGTGCGCGGCATCGACGAACCGTCCGCCGCGACCCTGCTGAAGGGCCTGCAGGACCTCCTCGACTCCTTCTGCTCGATCGGGCTGGGCTACCTCTCGCTGGACCGCCCGGCCAGCACCCTGTCCGGCGGCGAGGCGCAGCGGACGAAGATGATCCGCCACCTCGGCTCCGCGCTCACCGACGTCACCTATGTCTTCGACGAGCCGTCCATCGGCCTCCATCCGCACGACATCGCCCGGATGAACGAACTGCTCGTCCAACTGCGCGACAAGGGCAACACGGTGCTTGTGGTCGAGCACAAGCCCGAGATGATCGTGATCGCCGACCACGTGGTCGACCTCGGTCCGGGCGCGGGCACCCACGGTGGTCAGGTCTGTTTCGAGGGGACGCTGGCCGCCCTGCGGAAGTCCGGCACGCTGACCGGGCGCCACCTGGACGACCTTGCGCAGGTGAAGTCGTCCGTGCGCACGCCCAGTGGCGCGATCGAGGTGCGCGGGGCATCGATGAACAACCTGCAGGACGTCGACGTGGACATCCCGCTGGGGGTGCTGGTGGTGCTCACCGGCGTCGCCGGGTCGGGCAAGAGTTCGCTGGTGGCCGGGTCGCTGGCCAAGCGCGATGGCGTTGCGCTGATTGACCAAGGCGCGATCACCGGGTCGCGCCGGTCAAACCCGGCGACGTGGACGGGCGTCCTGGAGCCGATCCGCAAGGCCTTCGCGAAGGCCAATGGCGTGAAACCAGCCCTGTTCAGCGCCAACTCCGAGGGCGCCTGCCCGACCTGCAATGGCGCCGGGACGATCTACACCGAGATGGGTTTCATGCAGGGGGTCACCACCGTCTGCGAGGACTGCGAGGGCAAGCGTTTCAACTCCGAGGTGCTGCAGTACACGCTGGGCGGGCTCAACATTGCCGAGGTGCTGGCGCTCCCGGCGACCGAGGCGCTGGACTTCTTCTCCGCTGGTGACGCGAAGGTCCCCGCCGCCAAGACGGTGCTGGCGCGCATGGTGGACGTGGGTCTGGGCTACCTGACGCTGGGCCAACCGTTGAACACCTTGTCGGGTGGTGAGCGACAGCGGTTGAAGCTGGCGGCCGAGATGGGTGGCAAGGAACAGGTGATCGTGCTGGACGAGCCAACCACGGGCCTCCACCTGGCCGACGTGGAGAACCTGTTGGGGATGCTCGACCGGCTCGTGGATGCCGGGAAGTCGGTGCTGGTGATCGAGCACCACCAGGCCGTCATGGCGCATGCCGACTGGATCATCGACATGGGTCCCGGGGCGGGCCACGAGGGCGGACGGGTGGTCTACGAGGGAACGCCCGCCGACCTGGTCGAGAGCGCGTCGACGCTGACCGGCCAGCACCTGCGGGACTACGTGGGGGAGCCCTTGAGCCGGATGTCGTGAGCCGGGTAGCCCAGGCAACGCTCTCGCAGGTCCCCGGCCTGCAGCAGGTGCCAGGCGGCGATCGCGATGTACTCGCCTGGCTGAGGTATTGCTGTGCGGGTTCGGCTCACCCCGGCCCGGGGCAGTCGGTGGGTGTTCCATTGGTCCAGATCTCACAGCTGGTGCAAAGGAGTACCCATGAACACCGTCCGTCGCCTTGCGGCCTCCATCGCGGTCGTCGCCGTTGCTGCGACCGGCCTTCCCTCGTCACCGGCCCACGCCGACGACGCACGACTCAACCTCACCAGATGGAACCTCCCGGCCCAGAAGGTGAGTTCCGCCTCCTGCGCCTACTTCCCCGTACTGGCACGGGTCTCGACCACTTCCGGATACAGCCTTGACTTCGTCGACGCTGATGTCACGAAGGGCAGCACCCTGATGGGTTACCTCACCAACGACGGGAGGATCAGCACCGAGTTCGAGTTCTGCCCTTCCCTTGGCGACGCCTTCGGCGCGTACACCTTTGGTCCGAGCGACATCTTCGGAACGGACGCCAGGGGCGAGGACGTTCAGGCCCGCGACACCACCAAGGGGACGCTGTACATCCGTCGCGCCTCGAAGGTGGGCCTGTCCACCAGCAAGAACGGCAACTACGTGTCATTCAAGGGCCAGGCGATGCGCTTTTCTGTCTCCCGCATGGTCGCCAAGTACGTGGGGTGGCCGAGCGCTCCGTTGAACGTCCAGTACCGCAACTCCAGCGGCGTCTGGGTGACCGCCAAGACGCTGACTGCCAGTTCCACGGGAACCTACGCGACGAAGGTCTCCTCGACCACCCCCCGCGTGTGGCGCGTCACCACCGGCTTCAACGCCGACACCGCGTCCTCGGCATCGCCGACCAGCACCCGCTGACCTCACAGACACCAAGTCACCGCTGCCAGGCATGGCCAGTCCGCTGGACCATCGCGTGGCGGCGGTGTTTTGTCCCTAGGGTGATCGCGTGCCCATGAACGTGCCGGTCCGCGCCGATAACGGTCCCGGCCAGAGTGGGTCCCACCTGGTCAGTGAATCCGCGACGGAGCGGGGGATCGGTGCCATGGCGGCGCTCGCCGTCGTGGTGATGATCGGCTCGTCCGGGAGCCTCGTCCCGTTGTTGACCCGGCCCGAGATCGGGGGCCGCTCCGGGGCTTTTCTGGTGATGGCAGCACAGGCCTCCAGCCTCAGCCTGATGCTGCGCCGTCACCAGCCGGTTTCCATCGTTGTGAGCGCACTGCTGCTGGCTGCCGGGTCCGTCCGGCTCGGCGGCACGCCGCTCGGTCAGTTCGACTGGTCGCCCGGCACCTGGGCCACCCCCATGGTCATCATGTCCCTGGCCGTGCCGCAGTTCCCGCGGCGTTGGATCTCGCTCGCCCTCATCATGGCTACGGTCGGCCTCCTGGAGGCCTGGTCGGTGGCCGAACTGGGGCGCCCGTGGCGGCTGGCGCTGCTCCAGTGGCTGTTCGTGATCCACCCCGTGGTGACCCTCGCGCTCTTCGTGGACGCGCTACGGTCACTGGCCCGTAAGCAGGATCTTGCCGTCAGGCAGCTCCGCGCGACCCAGCTGCGCCGGGAGGCTGCCGAGGCCGAGTCGACGGCCTCGCACGAGGCAGCGAGGCTGGTGCACGACCATGTCCTGCAGGCGCTGTCCGCGATGTCCTGCGGCGGAGTCGCGGTGTCGTACCTGAGGACGCTGGCGGCCACGGAACTGGCTGCCGTGAACCACCGCCGGCCCGCCCCGGTCGTCGACAGCCTGGCGTCCCGGCTCTCCGCGCTGCCGTCGGGGCCCGTCCCCGTGCAGGTCGTCGGAGACTGCCGCGGCATGCCGGGGATCGTCGCCGACGAGGTGACGGCGGCCGTGCGGGAGTTGGTGGCCAACGCGCAGCGCCATTCGGAAGCCAGACATTGTTGGGTCGAACTGCGCAACACCCCCGACGGGCGGCACCGCGTCCGCGTGCGGGACGACGGCCATGGTTTCGACCCGGCGGCCCCGACCTCCGGCCTCGGGCTGCGCCATTCCGTGCGACAAAGGTTGACCGAGCTGGGAGGCAGTGCCCGCGTCATCACCGCACCGGGCAACGGCACTGAGGTGCTGCTGGAATGGCCCGCCAAACCCCAGTGGAACCGCCCGTCAGCCATCGGTGTGCCACCTCGGGAACGGTCCCAGCTCGTGTTGAGCGCCGTACCCGGACTGGTGGCTACCCTCATCACGGCCGCGCTGATGGCCGAACAGACGACGGCACCGATGCTGGGCCTCGTCATCACGGTCGCGGCGATCGTCCTGGCGCTGCTGCTGGCCAGGCGTGCCGCGCGCCGTCCCACCACCGCCCAGCACCTGGCCCTGGTGGCCATCGCGCTCGTGGCGTGGGGGGTCAACCTCTGCATCGTCCCCACCACGTCGGTCGACGGCTATCTGCTGTGGATGTCCGGCGGCCTGGCGGCGATGGTCCAGGTCGTGCTGCTCACCTCGTCGCTGCGCCGCGGCTTCGCCGTCGCGGTGCTGATGGTGTTGGTCGTCCCCATTTCGATGGTCGCCAGATTCGGCACGGCAAGCACCACCGGCCCCATGGTGGGCGCCGTGGTTGCCGTGTTGAACATCGCGGTATGCGGATTCGCAGCCCTGGCGGTCGCCCATGTGCTCACCCAGCAACGGGCCCGGCGCGAAGACCAGCAACGGCAGGCGGTTCGGGCCGAAGGCCTGGCGGCCTCCCGAGCCGGCATCCGCGCATGGTGGTCCCAGCACTCACTGGCGCCCAGCCTTGCGTTGCTCCACGACGTCGCTGCGGGACGGGTTGACCCCGCCGCTCCCGAGACCCGGGCGCAGGCGGGGTCGCTGGCCGCAACGCTGCGAGACGAGATGCGCTTCGGACCATCGGCCGCAACGCTCTGCGCGATCGCGGGGTCGGCGAGGGCGGATGGCTGGTGCTTGCGGCTGGCGCTCCCGGAACAGCTTGACGCTGCGTCCAGCGCGAGCGCTGCCGACCTCGTCTCCGCCCTCGGATCGCCCCCGAGCTCGGGGCAGGAGGTGACGATCAGCCATGACCCGGCCAGCGGTTCGGTGCAGGCCGTCGTCGTCGCAGCGTCCCCAGAACAGGTGGACAGCTGGCATGACAAGGGACTCCGAGTGCAGGCTGACGGGGATCTTGCTCGGTTGGGGTCGCGGTCATGATCCGCGTGGCGCTGCTGGACGACCACCCCATCGTCCACACCGCGCTCGAGGGTTTGTCGTTCATGTCGGGCGGCCGCGTCGGCACCGTCCTGCATGGGACGACGTCGAAGGACTTCATGGCCGCGATGGATGGTGTGGCGGTTGACGTCGCCATCGTCGACCTGCTTCTCGGGGACCGCTTGGACGGCCCAGGTGTGGTTGCTGAACTCGCACTACGAAAGATTCCGAGCCTGCTCTACACGGCCGAGTCCCGACCTGTGCCGGTCCGTCGTGCCATGGCAGCCGGGGCTCGGGGGCTGGTGCTGAAGTCCGACCCGGTCGATGAGTTGGTGGCCGCTGTCGAAGCTGTCGCGGCCGGAGGGGAGGTCGTGGGCAGTGAAGTAGCCCACGCCCTGGTTGAAGACCCGACGCTCGTCCCGCACCTGTCGCCCCGCGAGGTTCAGGTGTTGCAGCTGCTGCACGCCGGGGTGCCGCGCAAGGCGGTCGGACGGATGCTGGAGCCACCGGCCAGCGACGCCAGCGTAGCGACCTACCTGCGCCGCGCGCTGGCCAAGTACCGCCAGCTGCGTCCGGTGCCAGGCGTCGCGGAGATGCTGCGCCAGGCTTATGGCGACGGCTGGTTCACTGACTGACGCCAGGACGATCCCAGCCGGCGCGGTGTCACACGGTCAGGTCAGCTGGTGAGGTCAGCCCTGGGGTCCGCACCAGGCTCTCCTGCGTGGCGAAGGACTCTCGGCACAAGTCACTCTCGGCACAAGTGATTGTGGGATTCGTCACATCCAGCCCGGAAATGGGGCCGGTGGGTGGGACGAAGACCCTGTCACGGGGGCGCTTCCTAGACTGCGGACGGGGTTCGACCCCGCCCAACATCCCGGAGGGGGACGACGTGACCACGAGACAGGCCACCACCGACCAGGCCGAGCCGGCCACCGCAAAGCTGGTGATCGACGGGGTGGAGCACGAGCTCCCCGTTGTCGTCTCCACCACCGGCGAACGACACCTCGACATCTCCCAGCTCCGTGCCCAAACTGGGCTGACCACCCTCGACACGAGCTTCGCCAACACCGCGTCCTGCCGCTCGTCCATCACCTACATCGACGGTGAGCAAGGTCTCCTGCGCTACCGCGGTATCCCGATCGAGGAGTTGGCGAAGAACAAGATCTCCTTCATCGAGACCGCCTGGCTGCTGATCTACGGGCAGCTGCCGGACGAGGAGGAGCGGACCCGCTTCTCGGAGCTGTTCACCCACCACGCCGCCTTGCACCACGACATGAACAAGCACTTCGACGCCTTCCCGGCAAACGGGCACCCGATGGCGATCATGTCGAGCATGATCAACGCGATGAGCACCCACTATCGTCCGCGGGTGACCGACGAGGAGAGCTTCCAGCTCGCCGCCACGCGCCTGATGAGCCGGGTGCGGACCATCGCCGCCGCCTCCTACAAGTCGTCCATCGGGGAGCCGCTGATCTATCCGCGACCAGACCTGGACTACGTCCGCAACCTGCTGCACATGATGTTCTCGGTGCCCTATGACGACCACGACCCCTCCCCGGAGGCGGCCAGGGCGTTGAACCTGTTCTTCGTCCTGCACGCCGACCACGAGCAGAACTGCTCCACCTCGACCGTGCGGATGGTCGCCTCCGGCCAGGCCAACATGTACGCCGCGGCCTCGGCGGGCGTCTCGGCTCTGTGGGGTCCCTTGCACGGCGGCGCCAACGTCGAGGTGGTGCAGATGCTGGAGCGGATGCGCCGCGACGGCACCAGCGCCCAGCACATGCTCGCCCAGGTCAAGGACAAGAAATCGGGCGTGAAGCTGATGGGCTTCGGGCACCGCGTCTACCGCAACTTCGACCCGCGCGCGAGGCTGCTGAAGAATGCCGCGGATGAGCTGCTGGAGTCGATGCAGGTCAACGACCCGACGCTGCCGCTGGCGATGGAACTGGAGCAGGCCGCGCTGGCGGACGACTACTTCGTCGAGCGCAAGCTCTACCCGAACGTCGACTTCTACTCAGGCATCATCCTGCGCGCCTTGGGGATTCCGCTGAACATGTTCACGGTGATGTTCGCGATCGGACGCACGCCCGGGTGGATCGCCCACTGGAAGGAAGTCCGCGACGACTCCGCCCAGCGGATCCAGCGGCCACGCCAGGTCTACACGGGCGTGCCCGAGGCACGCTGGGTGCCCCGGGCCGACCGCTGAGATTCACCAGGCCGGGATTTCGCGCCCCCATCGTGCCGAGGGTGCCTCCGGCCAGACATCTGCTTCAGTTCGCGACGGTGAATCGCTGGTTGCGGTGGTTGCCGCGCTCCAGCTCGTCGACGATCGCGACCGACAGGTCCTCGGCGCTGACCGAATCCCCGACCGGTGAGTCGGTGCCCTCGACATAGCTGCCGGTGCGCTCACCGGGAGTCAACACGGGGGCGGGGGAGATCATGGTCCAGTCGATGCCCTCGCTGGCCTCGTAGTCCTGGAGGACGGTGGTGAAGGCGGCCGCCTCGGGGAGGTAGTCGGCGGGGAAGTCGGGGCTGTCCTTGAGTCGGACGCCCTCGGACGCGAACAGGGAGCCGGCGCCGCCCACGACCAGCACCCGCTTCGCCGGCGGGTTGGCGATCAGGGCACGGTGGGGCGCGATGATCTGGTCGGAACGTCCGTCGCGGGGGCCGGGGACCGTGATGACGGCTGCATCGGCGGCGTCGATGGCCTCGACCAGGGCGGCGGTGTCGTTGATGTCGAGCCCGAGGGCGCTGCTGGCACCTTCCACCTGCTGGCCCGAACGGCTGACCGCAACAACCTGGTGCCCACGCGAGGCGGCCTCGGCGACCAGGCGCTGGCCAACCATGCCGGTGGCCCCGATGACGGTGATCTTCATTGCTCTAACTCCCAGAAGTCCGCGCGGTCCGAAGTGGCCGCTGCTCTGGGGAACTACACGGCCGTCCGCTTTGTTCCAGTGCCCGGGCCAGTTCCTTCTTGATCTGTGCAGTTCGTTCTTGATCAGTGCGGTCCTTCTTGATCCGTGCAGTTCCTTCTTGATCTGTTCTTGAGGAAGTCTTGGCCGTGGCTGGAAGTTCGACCGCCAGAGTCATTGGCATGACCTCCCCAGTTGACACCACGTTCCCGTCCCCCGCTCCGCGTGGCCGCGACATCGGCGGCCTCTTCCTGCTGGGCGGTGGCTCGCTGCTGGCTCTCGTCCTCGCGGTGGTCGCCGGAGACCTCACCACCGGAGGCTCGGCCATGGACGGAATGTCCATGACCCACTACATGGGTCTGCTGTCGGTGCGCCAGCCCTGGAACCTGCTGTTGTTCATGGCCCTGCCGGTGGTGCTTGCCGAGATTCTCGCGATCAGCGAGATGGTGCTGCTCCTGAACCCCGGTGCTCCGGGTTGGGTCGGCAACCTGAGCCGCTGGGCGGGGTTGCTGGCCGGGCCGGTCTGGGTGTTCATCACCGTGAACCTGCTCATCCATGCGGTCTACCCGCTGACCGTGCACGGCCAGTGGCGAGGGGCTGCTGACGTGATCGCCGTGTCGGCCTACCTGCTCGGATCGCTCCCGATGCTCGGCATCAGCCTGGTGGAGGCGGGCCTGTTGGGCCGCTCGGATGCCGACCGCAAGCGCTTGCACGTCACCTTTGTCGCGATCTTCCTGGTGGTCGCGCACGTCGCGATGATCATGGGAATGCTCGACCCGACAGTGCTCGGCTGGAGCGCCAACTCGGGCATGGACCACTCCAACATGCCGGGCATGAACCACGACATGGGCAACATGCCAGGCATGGACCACTCCGGCATGATGATGCCAAGCGCCAGCCCCACGCGCTGATCTGGTTGGCTGGACGGCATGGCTGAACGGGGTGCTGCACGGGTGCTGGTGGTGGACGACGAACCGGTGCTCGCCGGCACGGTGCGCAACTACCTGGAGCGCGCCGGCATGGTCACCCGCATCAGTGGCGACGGCCTCGACGCGCTCGCCCAGGCCGAGGACTGGCGCCCCGACGTCATCGTCCTCGACCTCGGCCTACCGGGACTCGACGGCATCGAGGTCTGCCGCCGACTGCGGACCTGGAGCGACTGCTATGTGCTGATGCTCACCGCCCGCGCGGACGAGGTCGACACCCTCGTCGGCCTGTCGGTCGGCGCGGACGACTACATGACGAAGCCGTTCAGCCCGCGAGAGCTGGTGGCACGGGTGCAGGTGCTGTTGCGCCGGCCACGGTTTGGCGTGAGCAACGTCACACAGGAGCGCCGCTTCGGCGCGCTCATCGTGCGTCCAGCCGCCCGTGAGGTGGAACTGGACGGTGTCGTGCTCGACCTGACCCGCACGGAGTTCGACCTGCTGGACGCACTCTCCTCCCACCCCGGCCGGGTGCTCACTCGCCAGCGGCTCTTCGAAGACGTCTGGGGTTACGACTGGGCCGGGGACGACCACCTGGTCGACGTGCACGTCGCCAACCTGCGCAAGAAGTTGGGCGACGACTCGTCCTCGTCCCGCTTCGTGCAGACGGTGCGCGGGGTCGGGTACCGGATGGGTCCGGGCCGATGACCGGTCTGGGCTGGGGACGACGACTGCTGTGGACGCAAGTGGCGGTGCTGGCCGCGATGGGACTGACGGCGGTCGTCACCGCAACGGTGGTGGGCCCGGCAGTCTTCACCCAGCACATGCACCAGGCCGGGCACGGGCAACCGGCGGTGCTGGACCATGCCGAACAGGCCTTCCGTGCAGCTGGCGCAGTCTCCCTGGTGGTGGGGCTCGGGGTGGCGCTGGTGGTCGCCGTCGCGACGGCGTGGCTGGTGAACCGCAACCTCGCCCGGGGCCTCGATGCCCTGATCGAGGGAGCTGCGCGAGTGTCCCGCGGGGACTACGACCAACCCGTCCGGCTGGCCGCCGGTGACCCAGAGTTGGGCGAGGTCGCTGAGGAGTTCAACCAGATGGCTGCCCAGATCGCGTCCACCGAGAACACCCGCCGTCGGATGCTCACCGACCTGGGGCACGAGCTGCGCACACCGCTGGCTGCGGTGCAGGTGACCCTCGAGGGATTGCAGGATGGGGTCGTCGCCTGGAACGACGAGACCTTGTAGGTGCTGCTGCGGCAGAACCAGCGGCTGACGGCTCTTGCTGCCGACATCTCCGCGTGTCGCGCGCCGAAGAGGGTGGCCTGCCAACCGACCTGGAGCCCGTCGAGCTGGACCAGTTCGTGGTCGCCACCACCTCGGCGCACCGGCGCCTCTTCCAGGACGCGGACGTGGGCCTGCGCCTACAGTGCGATGCCGGCGCGGTGGTCGATGCAGATCCCGCCCAGCTGGGTCAGGTGCTGGACAACCTCCTGCGCAATGCCCTCCAACACTCCAGGGCAGGCGACCGGGTCGACATCACGACCAGGCTCGAGGACGCGGGAGCCAGAGTTGCCCTTGAGGTGGCAGACACCGGCGTCGGCATCCACGAGGACGCCCTGCCGCACCTGTTCGAACGCTTCTACCGTGACGACAGCTCCCGCACCCGCGAGGTGGACGGCGGCACCGGGGTCGGCCTGTCCATCAGCCGCGCCATCGTCTCGTCGCTGAACGGCAGCATCGAGGCACACAGTGATGGTTCGGGACGCGGTGCCCGCTTCACGGTGCGATTGCCCACCAGCCCGCCTCGATGGGGACTTCAGGACAATCCAGCGCCGACGTAGGGTCGAGGGAAGGCGAGAGGAGCCACGATGAACAACGCGGACGGGGCAATGACCCAGCGCAGGGCTGAGAGCGACAGCATGGGCACCATCGAGGTGCCCGCAGAGCACTACTGGGGCGCGCAGACCGAGCGCAGCCTGCACCACTTCGACATCGGTCGCCCCACCTTCGTGTGGGGACGGCCCATGATCCGGGCGCTGGGCGTGCTGAAGAAGTCCGCGGCGCAGGCCAATGCCGAGCTGGGGGAGTTGCCGGCCGAGGTTGCCGAGCTGATCGTCCGGGCAGCGGACGAGGTCGTCCGCGGTGACCTGGACGCGGAGTTCCCGCTGGTGGTCTTCCAGACCGGGTCGGGCACCCAGTCCAACATGAACGCCAACGAGGTGATCGGCAACCGCGCGATCGAACTGGCGGGGGGAGAGTTGGGGTCGAAGACGCCCGTCCACCCCAATGACCACGTCAACCGCGGGCAGTCGTCCAACGACACCTTCCCCACGGCCATGCACATCGCCGTGGTGAGCGAACTGCAGGCCACGCTGTACCCCGGCGTGACGAAGTTGCGCGACACCTTCGCCGAGCTTGCCGCACGCTACGACGACGTCGTGATGGTGGGGCGAACCCACCTGCAGGACGCGACGCCGGTCCGGCTCGGCCAGGTGATCGGAGGATGGGTCGCACAATTGGACGACACACTGACCGCCGTCCACTTCGCGGACGAGCAGGCACGCGGTTTGGCGATCGGCGGCACCGCCGTCGGAACCGGGCTCAACGCCCATCCCCAGTTCGGTGAGCTGGCTGCCGCGAAGATCACCGCCGAGACCGGTATCGACTTCCACCAGGCCGACAACCTGTTCGCAGCGTTGAGCGCCCATGATGCGCTGGTGGGGGTGTCGGCGAGCCTGCGGACGCTGGCGATGGCGCTGATGAAGATCGCCAACGACGTGCGCTGGTATGCGTCCGGGCCGCGCGAGGGGATTGGTGAGTTGTTGATCCCGGAGAACGAACCGGGCAGCTCGATCATGCCGGGCAAGGTCAACCCGACCCAGTGCGAGGCGATGACCATGGTCGCCACCAAGGTCTTCGGAAATGACGCGACGGTGGGTTTCGCCGGTGGCCAGGGCAACTTCCAGCTGAACGTCTTCAAGCCGGTGATGGCGTGGTGCGTGCTGGAGTCGATCCAGCTCATCGGCGACGCATGCGTCAGCTTCAACGACCACTGCGCGGTGGGCATCGAACCGAATCGGGACGTGATCCAGCAGCACCTGGAGACCGACCTGATGCTGGTCACTGCCCTTAATCGCCATATCGGTTACGACAAGGCCGCAAACATCGCCAAGAAGGCCAACCATGACGGGACGACCTTGAAGGAGGCCGCGCTGGAGCTCGGCTTCCTCACCGCCGACGAGTTCGACCAGTGGGTGGTCCCGGAGGAGATGACCCGTCCGAGCTGAGTGACCACCGTGCTCTGATCGGCTCAGACCTGGTTCCGCAAACTGATGGCAATCTCGCCGAACTCGGGCGCGTGGGTCGTTTCCCCGTAACAGACGAGGCGGTCCTGGTCGTCAAAGACGGTGGACCTCATGCTGAGGAGGGGCGCACCCTCAACCACGTCGAGGTGCCGCTGTTCAACGCGCTCAACAGCCGCCCCGACCTGGCCAGCGCCTTCGACCACCTGTTCACCAACAAGAGGTTGTGGCTGGCGATCGCCTTCGGGACGCTGGCGCAGGTCGCTGTCGTGGAGTTGCCCTTCCTGCAGTCGGCCTTCGGGACCGCGCCGCTGGATGCGATCCGCTGGGTGGCCGCGTTCGGGTCCGGCGTGGTGTTGCTCGGCTACGAGGAGGTCGTGAAGGCGGTCCGTCGCGGGCTCGCGCCGCGCTGATCGGGCCTTCGCCGCCAAAATCGCCCTGTGAGAGCAAAACGGCGCCGTTCCACGACCGTTCGCGGCTGTGGTGCGCGTTGTGGCGGCTGACGGGTCACGAACTTGTCACCGGCGTGTGAGAGGTTGGCCCCATGGCGACCGGATTCGACCCCAAGTTCTTGTCCACACAGGTTTCGCTGCCCGCAATGAGTGGCGCTGCGGCCGACGACGCGGTGGTGCTCAACGGATCGTCCGTCATCGACTACACCCACTTCTCCCTCGCACTCAGCGCGAGCCGGCACCTCGCGCGCTGGGTGGCCTGGAATGTCGATGGCAAGCGGATGCAGAAGCTCTCCCGGTCGAGCATGAAATTCCGGCTGGACCCACGGGTGCCGCACCAGATGCAGGTCGGGGACGAGCTGTACTCCGACAACCGGATCGATCGAGGCCATGTTGCGCGCCGGGCGGACCTGACGTGGGGGAGTGACGCGGAGGCGCACCAGGCCAACTCCGACTCCTTCTACTTCACCAACATCACGCCCCAGGTCGCCGACTTCAACCAGTCGTCCCAGGGCGGCATCTGGGGACGGATCGAGGACGCGCTCTATGACGAGGTCGATGTGGACGACCTTCGCATCAGCGTGTTTGGCGGTCCGGTGTTCTCCGACGATGACCCGGTGTACCGCGAGGTGGCGCTGCCGAAGGAGTTCTGGAAGGTTGTCATCTTCGTCGAGGACGACGAACTGAAGGCCCGCGCCTTCCTGTTGACGCAAAAACTGGACCGGCTGGAGATTCTGGACCTCGACGAGTTTGGTACCTACCAGGTCTCAGTCGCCGAACTGTCGAAGCGCACCGGCCTTGACTTCGGGGACGCGCTGGTCGCCGCCGGAGCACTGGGCGCGGGGGCGCTGTATGCACCGCGTCCCATCGAGGCACTGCGCGACATCCGCTGGTGACCGAAGCCGGCTTGGGCCCGCGTCAGGTCGTGGACAGGGCCCGGCTCTCGGCTGCCTCGATCTGCTCGTCCGAGATCCCGGCGGCGCGCAGCAGCATCTTGCGATAGGTCAGACCGTGGTTGGCCTCGCGTACCGCGTCCGAAGCCCGCTGCCCCATCTGGCGGTAGTGCTCTGCATTGGCCGGGTCCATCACGTGCTGGATGGCGGACCGGAGCCCTTGGGCATTCGCCGGGACGATGACGCCCGTGACCCCGTTCTCGATGTAGTCGTGCACCCCGGGTGCCTCAGTGACGATGACCGGTTTGCCGAGCAGCATCGCGTTCAAGTAGGTCTGCTGGCCCGAACTGCGGTTGGACACCTGCAGCGGAATCACGACGGCATGCGAGCCGGCCAGCAATTGCTGGAACTCCTGGTGGGTCCGTCGGCCGGACTCGATGTTCGGCGTGGGCGTCGATGGTTGCCACCACGAGGCCAACCTCACCGGCACCTCGAGGCCGGTCAGGGCTTCCTCGAGCAGGTCGTACTCACGCAGGGAGTCGCCACCGGAGAAGATGTAACCCCCGTCCGTCACATCGAGAACGCCGACATCGCCGAGTCGGGTGTCGTCGACCGTGTGATTGAAGGGCGTGAAAACCACGCGGTCGGGGGACACATGCCAGGTGCGGGGGAAGATCTCGACCTCGTCGGTCGAGAGCACGGCGTAGCGGACGCGGGGAGAGTCAACCATCCCCATGAAGCTTTTGATCAGGACGGGAACCAGCGGGCGCAAGGCAGCGGGCAGTCGCCTCTCCAACGAATGGCTGCCGGTCTCCCAGGTGGCATCGGTGATGAGGACCTGGGCGGGCTCGCGCCGCAGCCGCAGCAGTGCCGCGAAGACGAGGTCGCGGTACTTGTCCCCAAGGGTCACCGAACCGCGCAGGATGATCGCCTCGCGTCCCTTGCTCGCGTGCCACAGGGTGCGCAGGTCGCGCAGGCTGCCAGGCCGATCGCTGCGGACGACATCGACGAGCTCGGACCAGACGTGGTCGTTCTCGGCACCCCACATGGTGCTCATTACCGGCTTCGCGTCCGTGTTCATCAGTCCCATCTATTCTTCCAACCCTGATCGGTACCGACCATGTGCCACGCCGCGTCAACGGAGCTGCGGCGCCTCCCAAGATCTCACAACGCGACCCAGCTTCACTGCGATCCCACATCCCCGGCACAGTATTCGCAGGCCATGTGGACAGTCGCGCCGACTGAGCTTGCGGGTCGGTGGTGCCCATCGGGGGCGCCCGACCCAAGGACCGCATGTCACGCTTCAAACACTTCCGATCCAGCCTTGCCACCGGCGTCGCCGCCCTGGCGCTCGCGGGCGGCGTCGCTCCCGCTGAGGCCAGTGTTACGACCATCACGATGTCAGCGGACGGCTCGGCCGAGGCGGTGACACTGACCAGCACCGCCAGCGCGACGGCCACCGCTTCGAATACCGCAGCCACTACGTCGAGCGCAACGTCAACGAGCACGGCGACGAGTACATCGACAGCGAAGGCCACCTTGACAGCCTCGGCAACCGCGACCAAGAAGGCAACGACGACTGCGACGTCCTGCACGCTGGGGGAGTCCCCAACCGGCGTGACCTGTGACGAGGCCATCGCCTTCATGACCGAGCAGATGAACTCGGGCAGCACCGCATGGCACGACCTGTGCCTTGCCCTGGTCAGCCAGTCATACGGTTCGGTGTACGCCGGGTATCCGTCCGCCAGCTCGGTTGCCTATTCATTGCAGAGCGAGGGCTTGCTGCACACCACCACCGATCTGGACTCCATTCCCCGCGGGGCCATCATCTGGCTGACCAATTCGTCGGGGGCAGGGCACGTCGTGATCTCACTGGGGGAGGGGAAAGCCATTTCCAGTGACGTGCCCAATGGTTCCATTGGCGCCGAATCAGGTGCCGTTGGCATCGTGGACATCAGCTTCTTCACCGATACTTGGGGGCAGACCCTGATCGGTTGGTCTGCGCCGACCACCTGACCGAGGTCCTGGGCTCGGAGCCGCAGCGAGCCACGTTCGATGGTGTGTACGGAGGATTTTCATGAGCGATCAACTGGCCTTCCTCGGGGCGACATCTGGTGGGGGATTGGCGTCGACGCAAGAGATATCTCAAGGTGCTCAAAGCCCAGGATGCGAAGCAGGTCGAGCTCAAGCGTGCGAACCGTCAAGGCGAGAATTTGTCCCGTGGCCCTTGGATTTTTCGTCGCGGATCTTTACGCGGCCAGACTTTCCGACATCTTTGAGCTTCTTGAGGCTGGTGTCCTGAGCTCCCCGTTGACTACTAACGACGACGGTCGAGTCGTGTGTGTCGATTGCGTATGATGCTGCGGATGCTGTCCCATCCGCGAGGTCAGCTTCAACCACCGAATCCCGCAGAGCCCTGAGCTCTGCGACCGACATCGGAGTCGTCTGGATTGCCACTCTGGAGGCGGGATTATCGGACAAAATCTTGGCGACGTCTGGCAGTTGCTTCAGGTCCACACCATCTTTAACGCTCAGTTCAATAGCGCTGTAGTCGTGACAGAAGGCGACGCCCATGAGCTCGTCTGGATGTTTGTCGACTTGCGCGCTCAACTGCTGAGCGACAGAATCCATCTCGAAACTGGGTAAGGTGTCGTCCCAGACCCGATCGCCTTGGTCATTCAACTGAGTGCAAACCCACGGTTCGGTCGCTGGGTCTGCCTGTGCGGGCGAAGCTGGCCCCGTCGCCAGCGCGCCAATGAGTGAGGCTGCGCCAAGCAGGGCAGCCGCTGACCGAGTGTTCATCTCTTCCCCTTGCCGTGGTTTTATCTCTTTGGCTTTGCACGAATTGCCATGAAGGTCAGGGCCAATGCGAGGAAAAGGCCGACCGCAAGCAGGATGTAACTCTGCGTCGACCATGAGTAGGTGCAGAACGATCCACATGCGGAAGACCGCGACTTTAGTGGCAGAATGTACCCGCCCAGGAGGGCCAGCAAAGGTAGACCCAAATACACCGCCGACCGCATCTACATCAGCCTCCCCTGTGAATTCTGCCGTAGGTCGGCTACAGGCACGCGAGTCTTCGCTCCCCAAGCGTACGAGCGGAAGCCTGCTGACGGGAACTGCCGGGGTTACTGATCTGGCCAAAAGTTAACTCGTTGCTCACAGATGCGGGTGAGGGGCTGTCTGAACGACGCATGTGGGCCCCTCTCGCAACCGGCGTCGACCTGTGCGGCCACGTGGTGACCGTCTAAGGGCCGGCGAGGAGTCCCGAAAGGAACGGCTGTTGGCCCGTGCGCCCACCAAGTTATTGGAATGACGGCGGGTTGGGCGACGGCTCTGGCTGGCTTGCTCACCCCCATAGTCGGTTCGGCTTTGACCTGGCGCCGGTGCTAGCCGCTCCAGCTCTCGGAGAACCACGCCCCGTCTGGGCACAGCAGGATCACGTGGACGCCCACGGCGTGGACACTTCGTGCCGTCTCAGCGAGCAGCTCACGGTAGCGGGGGCAGTCAGGTAGCACGATGAGGGAGTCCCAGTCCGGTTCGGCGTCCCGCAGGATGAGGGCGGCATGGAGGGTCGGATGGGGCCGCCATGGGCTGGGCACTGGTAGCCGCTGGGTCGGCTGGTTACATGATCGCGCTGAGCCTCCCGGCGGGCGTATCGCGACCCATTGCACTCGTCATCGTGGTGCTTTTGTTGCTGCTCATTGTCGGCACGATGGCATGGCAGGACAGGGATGTCTTCGAACCCTGATGTCGCCCCTTGCGGGCACGTTTGACGACGATGTAGACTCTCCTTACTCGACGGTAAGGAGACATAGATGCCCACCGGGACGATGACGAGCAAGGGCCAGATCACCGTGCCCAAGGAGGTCCGCGAGGCATTGGGTCTCTCGGCAGGAGTTCGTGTCTCATTTGAGGCCGAAACTGACGGCAGCTACCGCATCCGCCCCTTACGGGATTCCGCTCGACTCGTAGACTTGGCCGGGTCGATCGGCTACGGCGGTCCCGTGATCACCTTGGAAGAAATGGATCGCGCGATCGCCGAGGGAGCCCAGGGGCTGTGATCGGCCTGGACACGAATGTGGTCGTCCGCCTGCTGGTGAACGACGACGATGCCCAGCACGCCAGAGCCCTTGAGGCTCTGCGGCACGTGGATTCCCAGAACCCGGCGTACATCACGCACATCGTCCTGGTGGAGACCTGGTGGGTACTCACGCGCAGCTACAAGACGGGCCAGGAGGTCGCAGTCAGCGCCGTCCGCGCATTGGTGGCGAACGACGAGGTAGCGGTCGAGCGGCCGGAGTTCGTGCAGCAGGCGCTCCGGGCGGTTGAACAAGGCGCCGACTTCGCTGACGCGATGATCGACGCCGCACAACGACGTAGTGGATGCGATGAGAGCGTCACCTTCGACCAGCAGGCAGCCAAAACCCTCGGATGGCGTCTTCTCTAGCGTGTGGACCGTTGTCCGATAAGCGACATTATGTCATTCTGCTCGGAAGGGCCACCCCCTGTCGTCGCTTCCAGCCAGTGCCGCGCCGGTAACGTGCACACCATGAGCGCCGAACAATTCGTACCCAGCGTGACCCCTCGCGAACTCGCCGCAGAGCTCGCCGTGAGCGACAAGACGATCCGGCAATGGCTCCGCGATCAAGGTTGGCAGTCAGTGCACACCCGCTGGCGCCTCACGCCCGAGCGGGCAAACCAGGTCAGACGCGTATTTGGCTCACGCAGTTGAAGCTGCTCGCGACCGGACGATGCCCTGGATGATGGACACCGCATCCACCCTTGCTGCCACCGTCATCGCAGCTGGGGACCCCAGCAAGGCGCTGATGAAGGCTCGCTTCTTCCAAGCGATTCCTGGTGGCTACGCCGAGGGCGACGTGGTCGTCGGCGCGAGCGTTCCAATCGTCCGCGAAATCGCCAAGCGAGCACCGACCAACGTGACCCCTGACGACATGTCGCAATTGCTGGACCACGAGGTCCATGAGGTGCGACTGCTCGCGGCCGTCCTCATGTCCGACCTCTGCAAGCGCCGGTCAACTGCCCCAGGCACGCGACGACAGATCGTCGGTTTGGCTCTTGACAAGGCCGAACGCCTGAACAACTGGGACCTGGTCGACACCGTGGCGCCCCATGTCACCGGGCCTTGGCTCGCGACGCTCCCGCCTCACGAGCAGTGGGCGATCCTTGACCCACTGCTGGACTCCCCCGTTGTGTGGCGCCGCCGCTTGGCCATGGTCTCCATGTTCGGACCGCTCCGCGCCGGGGACGTCGAACTGCCACTGGCCGTGGCCGCGAGGCTGTTGGACGACGAGCATGACCTCATCCACAAGGCCGTCGGATGGCTGCTCCGCGACGTGGGCCTCCGAGATCGCGCTGCGCTGGACGACTTCCTGGACAAGAACGCGGCGACGATGCCCCGCACGGCACTCCGCTACGCCTTGGAGAAGCACGAGCCGGCACGAAAGACCCATTACATGGCCCTTCATCGCAATCCCCCAGCAGACTGGGTGGCGAAACTGCCGTAGTCAGCAGTTTCACCACCCACTCCGAGGCAGGTTCGTCTCAGTCCCCGCCCAAGGTCCGCAGCACCCGGGGCAACCGGGTTTCGATCTCACTCGCGAGGAAGCCAATCCGTCCGTGGTCGCCCACCAGCGCGTCGCCAGCTGCCTGATGGACGTACTTGCCCCAGACCACCGCCTGGGCGAGATCCGCACCTCGGCCCAACAGGCCCAACACAACGCCGGCCATCACGTCGCCACTGCCGGAGGTCCCGAGCCCCACATCGCCCGTGGTTGAACGCCACATACGACCGCCCTCGGCGACGTAGGCGTCACACCCCACGACCGCACCGAATCGCTTGGCGCAGTCGACGACCATCTCCGGTGCCACCTCCGTGTCGTCCTCGTTGGTCTCGGGACGGCCCAACAGGTGACCCATCTCGGCCGAGTTGGGGGTCAGCACCAGACGTCCGCGCAGCGCATCGACCAGAGCCTCATCCAGGTCCGGCAGGACGGTCGCGCCGAAAGCGTCCAGCAGCACCGGAGTCTTCTTCGGCAGCGCGGGGATCACCTCCGTCAGCAACGCCGCGGCACCAGTCGGGTCATCAAGTCCCGGGCCGATCAGCACCGCGTCCGCACGGGACAGTTCCTTGGAGAGCACCTCGGCAGCGCGACGTCCGGTGATGGAACCCTCCGAGTCTTCCGCCAGCCCATAGGCGCCGCACTCGGGCACCGCCACGGCCACGTGCGCGCACACCGAGTCGGCAACGGCGAGGCTCAACCGCCCAGCGCCCATCCGCAGGGCCGCGCGTCCGGCCAGCATCACCGCGCCCGGCGTCGCCCGGGCGCCCCCGATCGCAAGCACCAGACCTCGGGCGTACTTGGAGCCGCCCGGTACTGGCAGGGGCCAACCCCGCAACAGCTCCGGGGTCACCATCTCCGGATTCTTCGGCGTACCTCCCCGGGCCTCAGCCACGCTCGGATCCCTCCTGCATCTCGGCCTCGGCGACGGGTGGTTCGGCATTCGACGGGTCGGGCCCGACCTCGTCCGAGGCGCCAGGCTGGTCGGTGACCGTGATGCCCTCGTCGACCAGGTGCTCGTCGATGTTGTAGGCGGTGACCACCCAGCCGGTCGGCGATGAGTCGTCAACCTGCAGCCGGCAGATGGCGGCGTTCTTCAGGCCGTTGTTCTTGGAGCGGTCCAGCACGGACGACTCGTCCATGCCCTCCGCCACGTAACAGAACAGCAGGTTGACCACGTCGTGGGCGGTGACCAGGACCACCGCGTCCTTGGCGTTCGCGATGTCGGCCATCACCTGCCGCACGCGCTGCGCGACATCGGCCCATGACTCCCCGCCCGGCGGCCGGTAGTAGAACTTGCCGATCCAGGCGCGGCGCTCGGTCTCCTCGGGGTACTTGGCCTCGATACCCGCGGCCGTGAGCATGTCCGTGATGCCCATGTCACGATCGCGCAGCCGCTCGTCCGTGCGGAAGTCCAGCTCGAACGATGCTGCCCGAAGCGCGATCTCACCGGTCTGGCGAGCGCGTCGATAGGGCGAGGTCCACACGATGCTCGGTCGCTCATCCTCGCCCAGCTCCGACAGCCAGTGCCCCACCGCCGTCGCCTGCCGCTCCCCCAGCTCCGACAGCTCGATGTCAGGGTCGCGAGCCGGTACGTCAATCCGCTCCAGGTGGTCCGCGCTGGCCAGTTCGGCCGCGACATTGCCCTGCGACTGGCCGTGGCGGACGAGGATGATCTGCGTGGGCTTCATTCCGGCAGGCTACGGCGGCCCACGCGACACAGGAAAGCACCTTCACCCCTCAGCGATCAGATCCCACCCGGACGGGCGACACGGCGTCGGTCCCGAGGCTTCTTGCGCACTCTGGGAAACTGGACCCCATGAGCTTCTACGGCATGGGCGGACGAGCAACCGACCCCTGGTTCAAGGTCGGCAACGTCGAATTCGGGACGACCATGGTCGTCATCGCGGTGGGCGTGCTCAGCATGCTCGTCTCGGTGTTCACCGGCGCGAGCGGCAATGCCAGCGCCATGGACTCCCTCGCCTACAGCCCGTGGTCCCTCGCACAGGGTGAGGTCTGGCGCCCGTTCACCTGGCCGCTGGTCAACTACCTCGGCTTGTGGACCATCTTGAACCTCTTCTTCTTCTGGGTCTTCGGCACCGAACTCGAGAGCCAGCTTGGGCGCAAGAAAATGGCTCACCTGCTGCTCGGTATCTGGGCCGCCATGACGGTTGCCGCGACACTCGTCGGCCTGGCCTTCTCCTCGGGCACTTGGCTCGCCGGTCTGGGGATGATTCAGTTCATCGTCCTGCTGCTGTGGATCTGCGAGTACCCCAACCGTCCGTTCTTCTTCGGCATTCCCGCCTGGGTCGTGGGCGCAGTGCTGCTGGCCCTGCAACTGCTCTCCCCCATCGGACGCGCTGACTGGGTGGGGCTGTTCTCGATGCTGCTCAGCCTCGTTGCGGTGGCGGTGATCGCCCGTCGACTCGGGCTGCTGCACGAGTTCGCCTGGATCCCGGGCGCACCCAAGCGCCACAAGCCGACCCGCGAGCAGAAGAAGGCGGCCAAGACCCACCAGCAGAAGGCCAACGACCAGCAGAAGCTGGACCAGCTGCTCGACAAGATCTCCGCTGGCGGCGGCGTGGACGCGCTGTCGGCGTCCGAACGTCAGGAACTGATGCGGCTGCGCAACCGCCGGCAGGGCTGAGCCGCCTGGCCGCGCAGACGCCCACAGACACATCAGTCCCCAAAGGGCTGATCACTCCCCGTCGATGAGGAGGGATCTGGCCCTTGGGGGACTGATCTTGTGTTCGGCTGGAGTTGGTGGGCCGAAAGTCAGTGCGCGGCGGTCTTTGCGTCATGGCCCTTGCCGAAGGGCAGGACGTGCATCAGTGCGACCAGGATCGCGCCGACGATGATCCCGACCAGCGCGGAGCACAGCGTGTTCACGCACCAGGCCAGGAATGACCCGACGGTCGCGATCTCGCTCACCGGCTCCTCGAGGTGGTGCACCAGGTCATAGGGGGCGTGCCAGCCGAGCTCGGCGGCATTGGTCAGCAGGATGTGTCCGCCCACCCACAGCATCGCGGCGATGCCGACGGTCGAGAGCACCGACATCACCTTGGGCATGCCGTTCAGCAGCATTCGTCCCATGTTCTCGGACCTGCCGGACTCGATCATCTTCAGGCCCGCGTCGTCCATCTTCACGATGAGCGCGACCACTCCGTAGACGAGCGCGGTGATGACGAAGGCGACGATCAGCAGGGCGAACAGACGGTCGACGAAGCTGGACTCGGCGACCTCCTTCAACGACAGCACCATGATCTCGGCCGAGAGGATGAAGTCGGTGGTGACGGCGCCGCGGACGAGCTTGTCCTCGGCCTCCTTCCCCCCCGCACCTTCGGCGAGGACCGGCTTCTCGTCCTCGCCCCCGTGGCCGGAGATGATCTCCCAGATCTTCTCGACACCCTCATAGCACAGGTAGGCGCCACCGAGCATCAGGATCGGGGCCAGCAGCCACTCCGCCCACTGGCTCAGCGCCATCGCGCCGACCAGGATGATCATCTTGTTGACGATCGAGCCCTTGGCGATGCGCCAGATGATCGGCAGCTCGCGGGCGGGCTGCAGGCCTTCCACGTAGCGGGGCGTGACGGCTGTGTCGTCCACCACCAGGCCAACGGCCTTCGTGCTGGCGGCGCTGGCCATCTTCGCGATGGCTGCGACGTCGTCGAGCAGGGCGGCGAGACCACCGGCCACGGGTACCTCCAGGAGATTCAGTTGATGACGCGAGAACCGCGCCGTCGACAATTGTGCCCGATCAATCAGCGTTGACGCAGCGCCACGGGATGCCAACCTCACCGAGACGCCAGCGGGTTGGCCCGTGGAGCACCGGCCATCCCTCCTGCTTGACGGTGCTCACGGTGGCCAGCCAGCGCTGCCGCGCCCCATGGACGCGCAATGGGGCGTGCACCTCCCACGCCCGGTCAAGGGCCTGCAGCCAGTCGTGGACGCGTTCTCCGGGTACGTTGTGGTGGATCAGCGCCTTGGGCAGCCGCTCGGCGACATCGGAGGGACGTTCGATGGCGTCCAGCTTGAGTGAAATGGTCAGGCTCAAGGGTCCGCTCCGATCCAACGCCACCCAGGTGCAGCGTCTCCCGACCTCATCGCAGGTCCCATCCACCAGCAGCCCGTCCGGGCCCAGTCCGCGGCACAGCAGGTCCCACGCGGCCGGGACCTCCGCCTCGTCGTACTGGCGCAGGACGTTGAAGGCCCGCACGACACTCGGCGCCGCCCACCCAGTGGGCCGGGGCAGCTCGAAACCACCCCGGACGAAGACGACGTCGTCGTTGGCCAGGTGCTGGGCGGCGGCCACGCGCTCGGGGTCGATCTCGATACCCAACAACCGCACCTGGGGGTTCACCGGCCGCAACCGCTGCAGCATCTCCAAGGAGGTGACCGGGTAGGCGCCGTAGCCCAAGTCCACGACCACCGGAGCGCCACCGCGCAACCGCCCGGCTTGTGGCCCCGCCAGCCAGCGGTCGACGCGCCGCAGCCGGTTGGGGTTGGTGGTGCCGCGGGTGACGGTCCCGACGGGCCGGTTCGAGACTGGCCGAACCGCGACTGTGCCGATCAGCGCTCGCCGGGAATCGGGCACGGGGCTCCCTCACAGCACGGACGGATGTACCCGCAGCCGTCGCAGCGCTCATGGGAGGTCTCCCAGCGCATCAACCGTCCGCAGTTGGGGCACGGTTCGGTGAGGTCGGACATGCCCCGGAGCCTACCCAAGGCACCACCACGGGCTGATCTGCAACACCCCGCCCTCACACCATCGGCGTGGCGATCAGCGTCCCGGGGCCCACCGTTCGGTGCCGTCGGATCGTCGCCGCGATGCCTGCCGCGAAGAAGCACAGCGCCGCGGACAGTTCCCAGGCGATGAAGTAGCCCTCGTGCTGCTGGCGCAGCACGCCGGAGACTTGGGCTCCGACACCAGCTCCGACCATGTGCGCGGCATAGACCCAGCCGAAGACGACGCCGGACTCCTCAAGCCCGAAGGCCTCCCGGCACAGCGCAACGGTGGGCGGGACGGTGGCAGTCCAGTCGAGCCCGACGAAGATGATGAAGAACCACAGCCCCGGGTTCATGTCGGGGCCGAGCAACTGGTCCACGAACAGCAGCGAGACACCGCGGAAGGTGTAGAAGACAGCCAGGAGAATCCGCGGGTCATAGCGGTCGGTCAGCCAGCCAGCCAGGATCGTCCCCAGAACGTCGAAGATGCCGATCAGGCCGATCATGTTCGCGGCCACCGTGGCGGGCATCGAGTGGTCGTGCGCCGCGGGGATGAAGTGGGTCTGGATGATGCCGTTGGTGGTCCAGCCGCACACGGCGAAAGTCAGCATCAGGGCCCACAAGGTGCCCGACCGGCGGTTGCGGGTGAATGCACCAAGGCCGAGCGCCAAGGGGTTCCCGACGCGCGCGGGCGTGAGCTCCATCGCCTCCAGGGGCGCGTCGTCGGCAATCCCCAACGGACGCACTCCCATGTCTCGCGGACGGTCACGCAAGCACACTAGAACGCTCAGCGCGCAGGCGATCGAGACCGCGGCCACCAGCCACATGGCGGCTCGCCAGCCGCCGCTGGTGTGCGCCAACCAGGCGATCGCGGGGACAAACAGGATCTGACCCGCGGCGCTGGCCGCGGAGAAACAGCCGACGACGATGTCACGTCGCGCGGAGAACCATCGGTTGGCCACGATTGTGCCGAAGGTCAGCGCCATCGAACCGCTGCCCAGCCCGATCACAACCCCCCAGAGCAACCACAACTGCCAGGCCGAGGTCATGAAGCAACTCGCCGCGCTCGCAGCCCCGACCACCATCAAGGAGGTGACAACGGTGCGTCGGACACCCCAGGTCTCCATCACGGCCGCGGCGAAGGGCGCGGAGAGTCCATAGATCACGAGGTTCAGCGATGCGGCGCCCGAGGTCACCGTCCGGCTCCAGCCGAAGTCGGTCTCCAGCGGCTGAAGCAGCGCACCGGTGGACGAACGGAAGGCCGAGGCGGCCAGCAGCGCGAACAAGGTGACGACCGCCACCGCCCAGGCAGGGTGGACGCGTCCTACTCCCCCGGTTCGTGCGCTGCCCATGGGGAACAGGGAACCACCTGCCTCCCGCTCACTGCCCGGCGTCCCACGGGACGACTGGGTCGCCGCAGCCACCACAATGGCCTCATGACCTGTTGGATCGTCCTGTTGCGTGGCATCAACGTCGGGGGCAAGCACAAGCTGCCGATGGCAGAGGTGCGCGCCGCCCTCACCGCGTCCGGCTTCGGCGATGTACGCACCTACATCCAGTCGGGCAATGTCATCCTGGACGCCGAGGGGGGCAGCGACCCGGCCAACCGACTCCACGTGCGTGACCAGGTGCAGGAGACCCTTGAGAGTGTTACTGGCTTCGAGATCCCCACCGTGGTGCTGTCGGTGGACGAGCTGGTCGCGATTCTTGAGGCAAACCCCTTCACTCCGGCCGAACCGAAACTCGAACACGTCTTCTTTCATGACGGCCCGGTCCCGGACGCGGAGCGAAATGCCGTGGAGCGGCTGATGGCCGACGTCCAGTGCGAAACCGAGGTGCGCGTGGATGGACGCGTCATCTACTTGCACACGCCCGAGGGCTTCTCCAACTCTCCGCTCGTGGCGAAGTGGTCCCGCGTGAAATCGTCCGGCACCGGTCGCAACCTGGCCACCTGCGCGAAACTCGCCGATCTGGCAACCCCGTCCCACTAGCCTGTTCCGGGTGAGCACCGAGCAGCAGGCCCCCGGCCAGAAGAATCCCGGCCCGAAGACCCAGGGACAGAACTCCCAGAGCCAGAGGACCCAGAACCAGAAGACCCCGGGCCAGAAGACGACCGGTCAGCCGAGCACAGCGCCCGAAACCGCCCCCGACGAGTCCCTGGTGGAGGAGTTCCTCCCCGAGCTGAGCTTTGAGCAGGCGCGGTTCGCTGCCCGACCGCCGCAGATGCGCCCCCGCGCGCGTCGCCGAGAGCAGGCCCGCCAAGGTCTTCGTCCCCCCTTCGAGCCGGACGGGCGCAACCGCGCCTATGTCGACTGGCTGGAGCAGCAGTCGATGCTGCACGACGCCACCACGCTGGCCCGCCAGCTCGCCGGCAAGCACCAGATGTGGCAGAACTCCTTCGCCTCCCCCGACCCGCGCGCCGCGGTCAACCGCGCCTCGGTCTGGTACACCGCCTATCCCCTGTCGCTCATGGGCGAACGCGGCAAGTCCTTCCTGGGCCAGATGGGCGACGAGCAGTTGTGGGAGGCCTTCGAGAAGATCGGGATCGACGCCGTGCACACCGGCCCGGTGAAGCTCGCCGGCGGTCTGGACGGCTGGACCTCAACCCCTTCGGTGGACGGCCACTTCGACCGCATCTCGATGCAGATCGACCCCGTCTTCGGCACTGAGGAGGAGTTCCGCACGATGTGCGAGACGGCCGCCCGGCATCACGGCACCGTCATCGACGACATCATCCCGGCCCACACCGGCAAGGGCGCCGACTTCCGGCTCGCCGAGCTGAACTACCGCGACTACCCCGGCATCTACCACATGGTCGACATCCCCCAGGAGGCCTGGCACCTGCTGCCGGAGGTACCCGAGGGCAAGGACGCGGTCAACCTGGACGCGCAGACCGAGAAGGCGCTGGCCGACGCCGGCTACATCATCGGCGCGATGCAGCGCGTCATCTTCTTCGAGCCGGGCGTCAAGGAGACGAACTGGTCGGCCACCCGCGAGGTGATCGACCACGCGGGCAACCCGAAGCGCTGGGTCTACCTGCACTACTTCAAGGACGGCCAGCCCTCCATCAACTGGATCGACCCCTCCTTCGCCGGCATGCGGCTGGTGATGGGTGATGCGCTGCACTCACTGCTCGACCTCGGCACCGGCGGCCTGCGTCTGGACGCGAACGGCTTCCTGGGCGTGGAGCGCTCGGTGAACGGCCCGGCTTGGTCGGAGGCACACCCCCTGTCGGCGGCGTCGAACCAGATCATCGGCTCGATGGTGCGCAAGGTGGGCGGGTTCACCTTCCAGGAGATGAACCTCGGCATGGAGGACATCCTCGCCACCTCGTCCGCCGGCCCCGACCTCTCGTATGACTTCATCACCCGTCCCGCCTACCAGTACGCCATGGCGACCGGTGACACGGAGTTCTTGCGCCTCACGATCCGTGAGGCGATGGCACTGGGCATCGACCAGGCCTCCTTGGTGCACGCGCTGCAGAACCACGACGAGCTCACCTACGAACTCGTCCACTTCGCCAACAACCACCGCGACGACATCTACGAGCTCGGCGGTGAGCAGTGGACGGGCGAGAAGTTTGCCGAGCACATCCGCGAAACCCTGCGCCAGAAGATCACCGGGAACGCCGGCCCCTACAACGCCGTCTTCACGCAGAACGGCATTGCCTGCACCAGTGCGTCCATCATCGCGGCCAGCCTGGGCATCACCGACCTGGACGAGATCACCGACGCGGACGTCCGCAAGATCACCAACGCCCACCTGCTGATGTGCATGTACAACGCCTGGCAGCCCGGTGTGTTCGCCCTGTCCGGCTGGGACCTGGTCGGCGCGCTGCCGTTGCGTCGCGAACAGGTCAAGAGCCTGATCGCCACCGGTGACACCCGATGGATCGAGCGTGGCGCCTACGACATGCTCGGCACCGCAGTTGACCAGGAGAAGTCGCTGGCCGGCATGCCCAAGGCCCGCGCACTCTACGGCGACCTGCCCACCCAGCTGGAGCAGAAGAACTCCTTCGCGAACCGCCTCACCGAGATCCTGCGGGTGCGCCGACGCAACAAGCTCGCCACCGGACGTCTGCTCGACGTTCCACCGGTCGCGCACAAGTCGCTGCTGGTGCTGGTCAACCAGCTCGAGAACGACTCGATCCAGGTCACCGCGCTGAACTTCGGCAACGAGAAGATCAGCGCTCGCATCCAGTCGGAGTTCCTGCCGTCGGGCCGCGCCTTCGACCTGTCGACCCGCAAGAAGGTCGACAACGTGGACGACCTGGGCGGTTTCTCCGTCGAGCTGTCGGCCTTCGGCGGCCTGGCGATGGTTGTCCGCGACTGAACCCGGACGCGGGCTCGGAAGACCTTTGGAGTGGTGCAGGAGAATTGAACTCGTGAGCATGATGCAGCTGTCCCCCGCTGACCAGAAGCGCGCCGCCGACCTGCGCCGCATGCGGATGCTGGCGACGGGACTGCTGGTGTTCGCCGCCGTGCTCTACATCCTGACGCTGCGTGACACACGCCATGGCTGGCTGGGCTGGGTGAACGCCGGTTCCGAGGCGGCGATGGTCGGTGCGCTCGCGGACTGGTTCGCCGTGACGGCCATCTTCCGGCACCCACTGGGCATCCCCGTCCCGCACACGGCGCTGATCAAACGTCGCAAGGACGAACTGGGCCGCAGCCTGCAGGACTTCGTGACGAACAACTTCCTCACCCCCGACATCTTCCGTGAGCGGGTGCGCGAGGCCCAGCTGCCGATGCGCGCCGGTGAGTGGCTGGCCGACGGTGGCAACCGTCGCCGGGCGCTCGCCCAGGGCGTCCGGGGTGGACGGGCGATGCTGGGCCGTATCGAGGACGACGACGTGGCGGGTGTGGTCACCGACACCTTGGTGCCCAGGCTGGTGGCCGAGCCCTTCAGCCCCGCGGCCGGCCAGCTGCTCGAGGGCGTGGTGAGCGACAAGGCCCACGAGCCGGTGGTCGACATGCTCGCGCGCGAGCTGCACGAGTGGTTGCGCCGCAACCCCGAAAAGGCCCGCGATGTCATCGGGGAGCGAGCACCCCAGTGGACTCCGCGCTGGCTGGACAAGCAGATGGTCGACTACGGCTACCAGCAGGCGCTGGAGTGGTCGATGGCCGTCCGGATGAAGACTGAGCATCCCGCCCGGATCGCGCTGACGAATTTCCTTGCGAAGCTGTCCGATGACCTGCAGAACGATCCCAAGGTGATGACCAAGGCGGAGTCCCTGAAGCAGCGGCTACTGGAGAACCCCGGTGTGGCCCCCGCGGTCGTCAACGTCTGGCACTCGGTCAGGGGATCACTGGAGGCCGCGATGGACTCCCCCGACTCCGCGTTGTGGTTGCGGGCGGACGAGTGGTTGGCCCGCGCCAGCGAACAGCTGCGGACGGACGCGGAACTGCGCGCCACCGTCGACAACCGGATCGAGGACGTCGTCGGCTTCCTGGTCGAGACCTACGGCACCGAGCTCGCGTCCGTCATCTCGACGACAGTCGACCGCTGGGACGCCGACGAGGCATCCGACCGGATCGAGCTGTTCGTGGGACGCGACCTCCAGTTCATCCGGATCAACGGCACCGTCGTGGGTGCCTTGGCCGGCCTGCTGATCCACGCCATCAGCCAGCTGGCCTGATCCGCGCTCCATCAAAACATCAGGCGAACAGTTCGTGCCGTCCCGCCCTTTCGTCGGGTCCACCTGTGCAGCGTCCATAGGATCGTCGCATGCCGCATCTGGACCACAACCTGGACTTCCGCGAGTACATCGACCGCCTTCTCGGCGAGGGCTACTCCGTGCTGCCCGACATCGCGGGCAGCGACCCCGACCTGATCGATCCGGGCGGCCGCGCTGTGGAGACCTGGCGTGAGGACTACCCCTACGACGAGCGGATGGGGCGCGAGGAGTACGAGCAGGAGAAGTACCGCCTTCAGGTGGAGCTGCTGAAGTTCCAGTACTGGACGCAGGACACCGGCGCCAAGCACCTGATCCTGTTCGAGGGACGCGACGCAGCAGGCAAGGGCGGCACCATCAAGCGCTTCGAGGAGCACCTCAACCCCCGGCACCTGCGCACGGTGGCGCTGAACAAGCCCACCACCACAGAGCAGGGCCAGTGGTACTTCCAGCGCTACATCAGCCACTTCCCCACCGCCGGCGACATGGTGCTGTTCGACCGCTCCTGGTACAACCGAGCCGGGGTCGAGCGCGTGATGGGTTTCTGCTCCGACGAGGGATACCACCAGTTCCTGACCCAGGCGCCGTTACTGGAGAAGATGATCACGAATGCGGGCATGTCCCTGACCAAGCTCTGGTTCTCAGTGACGCAGTCGGAGCAACGGACGCGCTTCGCCATCCGCCAGATCGATCCGGTGCGGCAGTGGAAGCTCTCCCCGATGGACATCGAGTCACTTGACCGGTGGCAGGCCTATGGGGATGCCAAGGACGCGATGTTCGCCGCGACGGACACCGACTACGCGCCCTGGGTGTCAATCAAGTCGAACGACAAGAAGCGGGCCCGCGTCAATGCGATGCGCTACTTCCTGAACCAGTTCGACTACCAGGGCAAGGACACCTCGGTGGTGCACGACCCCGACCCACTCATCGTGACCCGAGGCCGCGACACCCTCGGCTGAAGTCAGCTCTCGCGGTCGGCCTCGTCGGCTGTCGAGGTCTGGGAGTAGTCGTCGTTCTCCGTATCGGTCACGACGACGACCTGCTGCTCCTCGGCGGTTGGCTCGGAATCGTTCACGCCCTCGTGCTGTCCAACGGCATTGGGGGTCTGGTCGCTCATCGGGTGCTCCCTTCGGTGCGGTCTGGTGAACCCAACCTCACCAACCGGACGCGGGCAGGGCAAGGGCTTTCGCTGTCAGCGCGCCTCACGATCCCCGAGTCGTTCTTGGACGCATGCCGAAAGGGATCGACGAAGGTCCGTGCCCGTGCGGTGCGTCCGGTGCAAGACCATCGTGGGGGCACCGGACGAATTAGAAGGCGTTGGAAGGCGTGGCCCCGGGGGTCAGATACCCCACTGCTTGGCGAGCTGCTTGGCGCGTTTGGACGTTCCTCGCCCGGCCCACCAGCCCTGCAGGTCCGACAGTCGTTCCAGCACCTGCACGGCCTCGGCGCGGACGGACGGGTCCGTCTCCGCTCGCGCCTCGAGCGCCTCGGCCAGTCGCTCATGGGCAAGGATGCCGGCGTCCTTCGTGCCAGCCATCCGAGCGGACATGCGCAGGTCGTCCACGGGGTCTGTCGCCGCTTCTGCGGCTTCGCGGGCAGCCTCTTCCGCAGCGAGCCGTTCCCGCTCGGCCAGTTCTGCCGCCTCTCGGGCAAGACGCTCACGCTCCGCGCGTTCCGCTTCCACACGTGCCTGTTCGGCTTGTTCGGCAGCCAGACGCTGCTTCTCCGCCTCGGCGTGCTCCGCGGCCATCCGTTCCTGCTCCACACGCTCGGCGGTTTCGCGCGCCAGCCGCTCCTGCTCGGCCCGCTCCTCGGCCTGACGACGCTCCTGCTCGGCCCGCTCCGCTTGGACACGTCCCTGCTCGGCATCCAGACGGTCTTGCTCGACACGCTCCGCTTCGACACGAGCCCGTTCCGCTTGCTCGGCTGCCAGCCGCTCCTGCTCCGCCTCGGCCTGCTCGGCGGCAATTCGTTCCTGCTCCACACGCTCGGCGGTTTCGCGCGCCAGCCGCTCCTGCTCGGCCCGTTCCTCGGCCTGACGACGCTCCTGCTCGGCCCGCTCCTCGGCCCGACGACGCTCCTGCTCGAGCAACGCTGCCTGCTGGGCGGCCTCCAGCTCCACCCTTTCCTGGGCTTGCCTTTCCTGGGCTTCACGGGCCTCCCGCTCGGCAGTCTCTCGCGCCTCAACCTCGGCGAACCGCGCGGCACGCTCCTCGGACTCCTTGCGTTCCCGCTCCGACCGGGCAGCCGCTGCTCGCAGCTCGGCGACCGCACGCTCCCGCGCCTCGGCCTCACGCTGCTCGTCGATGCGGCGCATCAGTTCCTCGTCCGACACCTGGTCGACGACCGGAGCCGCGACCGCTGGACCAACCCTGCGGGTGCTGCCCGCCAGCGATCGCTCGTCCGACAGGTTGTGCCAGTAGGGCGGGTCACCCGCCCCGCGCAGCACCACGCCACGGGCGCGGGCATCGACGAGGGCCCGATCGTCAGCGTCGGCGGGCCCGGCAGCCCGCACCTCGGCGGCCAGCCTGTCGAACTCAGCCAGCGCCGCAGCGGCACCCTGGTCACCACGAGCCGAAAGAACCTCGTGACGCACCAGATGCGCCCGGGCCTGCGAAGCCACCGGCACGTCGATGGCACGGTGGGCAGCGATCCGGCTGAACACACCGTCGATCGTCCGCTGTGCGGCATCGGCTTGCCCGCCGGCGAGTTCCGCGCGCGCGATCGACGGTGCCACCAGCGCTTGGACCGGAAGGTACGTACCGACCGGCTTCTCCACCTTGTAGAGCTTCTGGAGCGCCTCCAGGGCAGCCTCGGCCGCAGCCTGCGCCTCCTGCACGCGTCCAGCACCCAGCAGCGCCTCGGCCTGCTCCCCACGAGCCAGCGCGACATCGACGCGTCCCTGCTCGGAACGGCGGGCGGCCATCTTTTGCAACAGGTCGGCCATCTGCCCCCGCAGGGTCAGCGATCCCTCCACGTCCCCCTGCGCCGCGAGTCGTCCGGCCAGATCACGCTGGATCGTCACCAGCGGCGTCGCGACGCGATCAAGGTGGGGCCTGGTCATCCGGGGCAACTGCTGGAGGTCGTCGGCTGTCCAGCGCTGCCATACCTCCAGGGCCTCGCGGTTGGCGACCACGGCATCGGCGGGCAGGTTCGCGGCCCATCGTGCGTCCGCCTGTGCCAACAGAGCATCCAGTAGGAGCGCCACCAGGTGGGGGTCATCTCCGAAGCCAGCTTCGCGTGCCCGGGCCACTGCCGCATCTGCGTGGGCATTTGCCGCGGCAATGTCGCCGCTGAACAACAATCCGGAGGTCACGGCGAGCAGGGTGAGGACGGCGTCGCGGGGCGCGAGGTGGGCGGGCAGCCCCGGCGTGGTGAGCTGGTCGGCCCAGGAGTAGGCGACCTCGGCAGTCTGTGCTCCGCCCTGCGCGAAGCCCATGCCGGTCTGGAGCCGGGCGACGTGACCCAGCGCGCTGAAGTAGCGGGCGGCGTCGGCCATCGGGGTGTACGGGCCGACCGGACCACGGCTCGCGACCAGTCGGTCGGCGGCCTGGACGGCCTCCTGCGCCTCGGCGACGGCATCCGCCCATCGGTGGGCGACCAGGCGCAGAGCGGTGGCTTCGTTCAGCTGGTCCACCAACTCGTCCGACTTGGCAGGGTCGCTCAGCACGCGCGTCCGCAACTGCTTGGCCATCGACGTGGCCTGCTTGAGGGCCTTCGCGTGCTCATCGCGAGGGGTGGTGTCTGCCATCGGGAGTGCTCCTAGGGCCGTGGTGTCCCCCACAGCCTAGTCAGCACCCCCGATGGAGCACCGGATCAGCGGCTCAGGACAGGACGGCGAGCGCGGCGTCGTAGTCGGGTTCGGTGGAGATCTCGGGGACGAGCTGCGAGTGCAGCACGTTGCCCTGCTCGTCGAGGACGACGACGGCGCGCGCCAGCAGGCCCCGCAGCGGACCAGCGGTCTGGATGACGCCGAAGTCATCACCGAAGGTGCCCCGGAAGTCGGAGCCGACGACGACGTTCTCGATGCCCTCGGCGCCACAGAAGCGGGCCTGGGCGAAGGGAAGGTCCTTGCTGACGCACACGACGATGGCATTCTCGAGACCGGCCGCACGCTCGTTGAAGGTGCGGACGCTCATCGCGCAGGTGCCGGTGTCAATGCTCGGGAAGATGTTCAGCACCACGCGGGTGCCGGCGAACCGGTCGGACGTGACGTCGGACAGGTCCTTGCCGACCAGTGTGAAGGCCGGAGCGGCGGCGCCGACCTCGGGGAGATCGCCGGAGGTCTCGATGGGGGTGCCCTTGAATGCGGTGGTTGCCATGCCCCGTGTCTAGCACACGCAACCCAACATGTGGCGCGGTCTGATCATGGCGCAAGTTAAGGCATTGCCCTAATATGAACCATATGAAGGCACAGGACTCAATCACGGGCTTCGCTCTGACGATGGACCAGCGGGCGAGTCGCTCGAACGACGACCGGGTGCCCGAGGCCCTCGAGCACCTGAACGGTGCGCTGGGACGCGCGCTCGACCTGCGCTTCGAACGCACCGCCGGGGACGAGGTGCAGGCGCTGACCCGCTACCCCGGCGCCGTCGTGCGCGCCGTCGTCGAGACGGCGCGTCTGGGAGGCTGGCGCCTGGGAATCGGGCTGGGGCAGGTCGAGACTCCGCTCCCCGACAGCACGCGTGCCGCCCGCGGCGGTGCCTACCTGGCGGCCCGAACGGCCATCGGGGACGCGCGCAAGGTCGCCTCCGGCATTGCCTTGGTCGCAGCGAACGAGCGCGGCAGAACTGTCAGTGGGCCCGGTTACGGTGAATCCGTCCGACAGGCAGAAACCGCGTTGTGGCTGGTGCACGAGCTCGCGAGCAGGCGCAGCGCGCAGGGATGGGAGGTGGTCGACATGCTCGACCAAGGCATGACATCGGCACAGGTCGCCGACGAGCTGGGCATCAGCCCGTCCGCGGTGAGCCAGCGCGTCCGGCTGGCCCACCGGCTGGAGGTGCAACGCGGTGCCGAGCTGAGCACCCGCCTGCTCGCGGACGCCCTCACCCACGCGCAGGCCGCCCGATGACCGGCTGGGAACTGACCGCTGCCCGCGCCGCCGTGATCGCCCTGTTGGGGCTGTTCGCGGTGCTGGGCGGCAGCCCGATCGTCCGCGGCACCTTCCGGCTGGTGGACCGAACCACCACCCGGGAGGTGAACCAGGCCGCTGCGGACCCGGCCTCCCCCGACCTGCCCAGCGTCAAGAGCGTCGAGCGGGCCACTCGCAAGCTGCGTGGCGGCATCTGGATCGGACGGTTGGAACGCATCGCCATCTACGCGGGGCTGGTGGCCCACTACCCGGAGGCGATCGCGATCAGCTTGGCCCTCAAGGGCCTCGCGCGCTACCCGGAGCTGAAGGCGCCCTCACCCGGTGCCGCCGAGGGATTCATCATTGGCACATTCGTCAGCGTGCTGTGGGCGTGCGCGTGCGCCGGTCTCGGCCTCTGGTTCGCGGGGCTGCTCTGATGGCGCTGCTCTGCGACGCACCCCGCTGGCCCGCGCACGGCACGGTCTACGGTCACCTCGTCAGCGACCACTCCTTGGACGAGTTGCACGACTTCGCCGCCGGCATCGGCATGAACCCGCGGTCCTTCGACCATGACCACTACGACCTCGCCCGAGAGCGCCTGGATGCGGCGCTGGCGGCAGGAGCGCAGCTGACCCCCGAACGGCAACTGGTCGCCAGGGTCCGCGCCGCCGGACTGCGGATCGCGCCCGACCAGAAGGTGCCGAGCCGTTCCCTCGCACACCGGATGCTGGTGAACCGCTGGCAGGGGTTGCTGCCCCAGGCTCCCGATTTGGGGGATGATCTCCTGGCTCGCTACGTGGAGCCACAGCGGCACTACCATGACGTCCGGCACCTGGCCGAGATGGTCACCCACCTCGACGAACTCGCCCCCGCGGCGCATACGCCGAGGGTGGAGGAACTCGCGGCATGGTTCCACGACGCGGTGTGGCATGGCGTCGCCGGGAGCGACGAGGAGCAGTCAGCCCAACTCGCCGAGCGCGAGCTGACGGGCCTGCTGGACGACGAAGAGGTGACGGAGGTGGCACGGCTGGTGAGGTTGACGTCCACCCACTCCCCCCAAGCCGGTGACGTGTCGGGCGCCCGGGTGTGTGATGCCGACCTCGCGATCCTCGGCTCGGCGCCGGGCCGCTACCAGACCAGCGTCCGTGACATCCGGCTGGAGTTCGGCCACTTCACCAACGCCGACTGGCGAACGGGTCGGGCCATGGTGCTGGAACGCTTCCTCGACCACGAGCACCTGTTCACCTCGTCGGCCGCACGTCGGCGATGGGAGGCGAGTGCCCGCATGAACATTGGCCACGAGCTCACCCGGCTGGCCGCGGGCGTCAGCACCGGTCTGTGATGGGGTCGGCCCCGAGGACGCGCCCCTAGAGTGGCGGCCATGGCGAACACCTCCCTGCGGGCGCTGCGAGCGTTCACGAACCATGTCCGCGTCCCCTTCGGCACCTACAACCTCCGTCCGGTCACCGCGACGACCCAGCCGGGTACCGGGGTGTACCGATCTGCGATGTTGTGGGGCGCCACCCGGGCAGACCTGGCCGAACTCCAGCAGCTGGGCGTCCGTCTGGTGATCGACCTGCGCACAGCGAAGGTGCGCGCGAACTTCCCTGACCCACACCTGCCGGGTGCGGTGGGCGTCCATGTCGACATCCACGGCATCGAGGAGAATCTTCCGGTTGCGCGGGAGACCCCGCAGGACGTGATGGCCGTGATGCAGCAGCGCTACCGCAACCTGGTGCGGCTGCCCAGCCAGCGCCAGAAGGTCGCCGAGGTGATGCGGCTGATCGCCGACGAACCGGGGGCCGTGATCTTCCACTGCACGGACGGAAAGGATCGCACCGGCTGGATCGCCGTGCTGTTGCAGCACCTGCACGGCGACTCGATGCAGACGATCTGGCAGTACTACCTCGACTCCAACCGGCACGTCGAATCGATGCGTGACTTCCGCTACCGGGCCAACCAGCTCACCGGCGGAACCAGACTCGCCGAGCGCAAGCGCCCGTCAGACCTCGTCCACCCCAGCTACCTACGCGCCGCGCTGGAGACCGTTACCGCAGACTATGGCGACCTGGACGGCTACCTGAGCGACGGGCTGGGCTTGGACGAGGCGACCTTGGAGCGCCTGCGCGCCAAGCTGTGAGGCTTCAGTCGAGCAGGGTGCGGGTTTCGTCCTCGGTGAGTGGACGGTCGCGCAAGCGAGACTCGCGCATGGACGCCACGATCAGCCACACAAGCAGCGGCAGCGAAATGACCAGCAGCAGCACCAGAGTGGGTAACAGGGCTAAGCTCACGCGCCCAGCCTAGGTCAGGGCATTACCGTCGTCGGCGCCGAGTTTGCCCCAGGCGTCGAACCGGCGGCCTCCGTCGCTCCGGTTCGACACCGCGCTGCGGGACAATGGACCCATGAGCAACTACCAGCAGCCGTACCAGTACAACCAGCAGCCCCAGTGGCGGCCGACCGGTGCGGCCGACATTCCACCGGAGGACCGCAGCGCCGCCGCCCTGGCACACGCCTCCACCCTGATCGCGATGGTCATCAGCGCTGGCTGGTTGAGCTTCGTGGGCCCGCTGATCATGTGGATGCTGTGGCGCGACCGCTCCCCCTACGTCCGCCGCGCGGCCGCAGGCGCCTTCAACTTCAACATCTGGCTGACGATCGCCACGATCATCGGCTGGATCATGATCTTCACCGTCATCCTGTTCCCGATCGGCATCGGTCTGATCTTCATCACCAGCGTCATGCAGATCTGGTCGCACCTGCGCGCCACCTTGCGCTCGCTGCGGGGAGAGGACTACCGCTACCCCTTCCAGACGCAGATCCTCAAGTGATCACGCGCCGTGACAGCACAGCAGTTCTCGGGTGACCTGGCTGGGGCCCGCTTCGCGGACGGCGACCTGACCGGTTCGCTGTTCCGCGGGGTGGACCTCAGCCGGTCCCGCTTCCAGGGCGTCATGCTGCACGACGTCGAGGTGGACGGCGACATCGACGGGTTGGTCATCAACGGCGTCCGCATCGACGAGTTGCTGCGCGCCGAACTGGAACGGCGAGAACCCGACCGCGTGCTGCTGCGCGGACGGACAGTGCACGAGCTGGCGCGCGGCTGGGAGGCCTGCCGGGAGCGCTGGGTGGCCACGGAGCAGTTGTTGGACGCACTGCCACCCGAGGCGTGCGTCACCCGTGTCGGCGGTGAGTGGTCGGCGGTCGAGACGATCAGGCACCTGGTCTTCGTGACCGACGCGTGGTTCCGTCGCGCGGTGCTGGGCCTGCCCCAGCCCTTCAGCCCGTTGGGCCTTGCGCCTGACTGGATGGAGCAGACGCACGCCATGGGTCTGAACCCGGCCGCCTCCCCCACGCTCGCCGAGCTGTGCGCCGTGCGGGCGGAACAGTCGGACGAACTCGTCGAGTGGTTCGAACAGGTCGGGGACGACGACCTCGAGCTCCCCGGCCCGTGGAGCGACGAGCCGGGATTCCCCGCCGACCCCTCCGCCACGACTGTCGGGGACGCACTGCGACTGCTGCTCATCGAGGAGTTCGAGCACCACCGCTCCTGCCGCCGAGACTTGGAGCGTGGCGGCTGGCTGCGCTCGGATCAGGGAGCGACGCGATAGCGGTACTCGTGGTGCACGGTGAACCCAAGGCGCTCGTACAGGCCCCGGGCGCCGCGGTTGTCCGCAAGCACCTGGAGGTAGGCGAACCGCGCCGGTGCCCCACTCGCCCGTTCCCCGAGCCCACGACTTTGGCGTTCCCCTGTCTGCACACCATGCCCGGGCCCGTCCAGGGGTTTCGCCGCCCCGCCCACGCGTAACGCGGCGAGTGCGAGCGCGCGTCCATACCCTTTTCCGCGCACCTCCGGGCGCACGAACAATCCGCTGACCCCCACCCAGTCGTCCGTCCGGACCGCCCGCACACAGCCCACCGCCTCGCCGTCCACCACGGCCGTGCCGTAGCTGGCCGGGGCCGCGGTCAGCACGTCCAACCGGGCAGGGTGCTCGGAAGGTTCGCAACCCAACCACACCTCGTCCGGAACCGAGGCCCACTGCACGAACAGGTCTGAGCTCTCCGGCAGCGCAGGCCGACGCAGGTCTCGCACCATCACGACACTCGGCGTGCGCACGGCCCAGCCGGCACCCGCCAGCCGTTCGTCCAACACCCGTCCTGGTTCGTTGCCCTCGTCGAAGCTCCGCGCGGCCACCTGGACAGACGGAGACAAGCCGCGCTCGCGGTACCGACCGACGACCTCCTCGATCGCGTCGCCCACGTCCATCCCCGGGTCCCCCAGCGGCAGGCAGGAGTTCGCCCGGGAGCTGTGGCCGTCCCCGTAGTGCAGCTCCCAGCCGCCGAGGCGCTCACTGGCCAGACCGGGCCAGCCCCGTGCGGCGAGCCGCTGGATGTCGTCCACGGACGAGGTGGGACGCACCGCACGCGGCGGCGCGACCCGAGCAGCCCGGACGGATGCGACCGGCACCCGGACCGGCCCCCGGCCCACAGGCAACAGCTCCACGCAGCACTCGTCCAGCCCCATCAGGTGGCCCACGACGTCGTGGGCTCCGGCCTGGTCGACGTAACGGATGCTGAGGCGCCCACCGACAGGGGGCGTGGGGATTTGGACCATTCAACAACCCTAGACTTCGCAACCATGGGTGAAGATCTCAGCCGGGACGCCGCGGGGCTGCGCCGCACGGTCGTGCTGGTCGCGCTGTTGAACCTCGCCTACTTCTTCGTCGAGGGCGCCGTGGCTCTGGCCATCGGCTCGGTGAGCCTGTTCGCCGACTCGGTTGACTTCTTCGAGGACTTCGCGGTCAACTCCCTGATCGCGCTGGCTCTGGGCTGGTCGCTCGCGAACCGGGCCCGGGCCGGCAAGCTGATGGCTCTGATCATCTTGATGCCCGCCATCGCGGCGCTGTGGCAGGCAATCGCCAAGTTCAACAATCCCACCCCACCTGAGGTGCAAAGCCTCGCGTTCACCGCCGGCGGCGCGATCATCGTCAACATCGCGTGCACCTGGCTGCTGGCCCGCTGGCGCCACCACGGCGGCTCGATGACCTCGGCGGCCTTCCTCGCCGCCCGCAACGACGTCTTCGCGAACCTGGCGATCATCGCGATGGCTGGCATCACCGCACTCACCCACTCCGGTTGGCCGGACATCGTGCTGGGGTTGTTCATCGTCGTCCTCAACGCGACGGCGGCCAAGGAGGTCTGGGAGGTTGCCGAGTCGGAGTCCCTGGCCGCCCGAGCGCTGGCCGGCGAGGACATTGACGACGACTGACATCTCAGTCAGCGGACCAACTTTCTTGATGTCAACACAAGCTGTGAGACTTCCCCCGGAACCGTTCTCATGGAGGAGAAACCAATGGCTGACATCGTCGTCGGACCCGAGCTGGCTCGCAGCTGGCTGCTCATCAATGGCCTGCACACCGACCGCTACGCGCTGGTTGGCCAAGCCGATGTCGTCGTACTGGACATCGAGGATGCCGTCGCCCCCGCCAACAAGGAACAGGCCCGCCGAAACGTCGTCGAGTACCTGTCCACCGGGGAACATCACGCCTGGGTGCGGATCAACGGTTTCGGGACGGAGTACTGGGAGTCCGACTGCCGCGCTCTGGCTGGGCTGCCGGGTCTGGACGGCGTCTTCCTCGCGATGGTCGAGTCGCCGGAGCACGTGATCCGCACCTCGCAGCTGGTGCCCGACGCGAAGATCGTCGCGCTGGTGGAGACCGCCCGCGGCATCAACCACCTGACGCAGATCGCCGCCAGCCGAAACACCTTCCGGCTGGCCTTCGGCCTGGGCGACTACCGCCGCGACACCGGCTTCGCGGACGACCCGATGGTGCTCGCCTACACCCGCAGCCAGTTCACCATCGCCGCGCGGGCCGCCGGGCTGCCCGGCCCGATCGACGGCCCCGCCGTCGGGGCGACCGGCGTGGCGCTGGCAGATGCTGCTGGTGTCACCAGCGAGTTCGGCATGACCGGCAAGATCTGCCTGATGCCCGAGCAGACCGCCACCGTCAACGAGATTCTCTCCCCCAGCATCAACGACATGTCGTGGGCGCTGGACTTCCTCAAGGAGTTCGGGGATGCGGGCGGCCAGATCCGCAATGGGTCCGACCTGCCCCGACTGGCCCGCGCCAACAAGATCCTGTCGCTGGCCCAGTCCTTCAGCATGACCCCGCCCGACGGCTACCACCACTTCCCAGCGCCCTCGGACACCTACCACTGCTGATTGCCGAGGTCGCGGACGACAACGACGGACGTGCTGGTGGAATACCCCACCAGCCCGTCCGTCTGTCATGTTGCCCAGCCGCGTCGCCTCGGTGAGGGAGGCCTCAGGTAAGGCAGCCCTCAGTCCGCGAGCAGGCCGCGGCGTGCCAACAGGGGTTCGATGACGGCGTCGCGGCCACGGAAGGCGCGGTAGCTCTCCAGCGGGTCGCGGGTGCGTCCGCGTGAGAGCAACTCGGTGCGGAAGTGGTCCCCGTTGGCGCGGGTGAGGCCGCCGTTGTCGCGGAACCACTCGACGGTGTCCGCGTCCAGCACCTCGCTCCAGATGTAGGCGTAGTACTTGCCGTCATAGCCCGAGCCGAAGGTGTGCTGGAAGTAGGCCGTCCGGTAGCGCGGCGCGACATAGGGGTTGGCCAGCCCGATCCGCTCCAGCGCCTCGGCTTCGAAGGCCTCGACGCCATCCGGGGCGATGACCGTGCCCGGTGCGAGCCGGTGCCATTCCTGGTCCAGCAGCGCAGCCCCTAGGTACTCGGTGGTGGCGAAGCCCTCGTTGAACAGGGCCGATTCACGAAGGCTGTCCAGCACCGACTGGTCGATCGGTTCGTCGGTCTCGAAGTGGCGGGCGTAGTGCTGCACCACCTCGGGCCAGGTGATCCACATCTCGTTCACCTGGCTGGGGAACTCGACGAAGTCGCGCGGCACCGAGGTACCCGAGAAGGACGAATAGGTCGCCTGCGAGAACAGCCCGTGCAGGGCATGGCCGAACTCGTGGAACATCGTCGTCACCTCGTCCAGGCTGAGCAGGACGGGCTCCCCGGCGGCGGGCTTGGGGACATTGAGGTTGTTGACGATCACCGGACGCTCGTCGTTGAGGAAGTTCTGCTCGACCAGGGCATTCATCCACGCACCGCCCCGCTTGGACTCACGGGCGTGGACGTCGTGGATGAACAGCCCCAGCGCGTGGCCGTCGGCGTCGAAGACCTCGAAGATGCGGGCGTCGGGGTGGTAGGTGGTCCACCGCGGACGCTCCTCGAAGGTGATGCCGTACAGCTCGGTGGCGGCGTGGAAGACGCCGTCGCGCAGCACCCGGTCGTACTCGAAGAAGGGCCGCAGTGCGGCGGTGTCGATCGCGTAGCGCTGCTCGCGCAACTGGTCGGCGTAGTAGGCCCAGTCCCATGGCGACAACTCGAAGCGCTCGGTGCCCGACTGCTCGCACTGGGCGTCGATGACCGCCTGCAGGGCCTCGGCCTCGCGGTACATGTTGGCGACGGCCGGGGCGGCCAGGGGGTACACCACCTCGGTGATCCGAGCCGGGTCGCCGACGGTCTGGTCGGCTACGGCCAAGCTGACGTGGTTGGGGTGCCCCATCAGGCCGGCCCGTTCGGCGCGCAGCGCGGTCATCCGGCTGACCAGTGGACGGTTGTCCCACTCATTGTCCCGCCGGCCCTTGATGGCGGTCGCCTCATAGATGCGCTGGCGGGAGGTCCGGTTGGTCAGCTGTGACAAGAAGGGGTGGACGCTGAAGTTGCGCAGCGCGACCAGGTACTTGCCCGCCTGGCCGCGGTCGGCGGCGGCACTCGCGCAGGACGACAGCAGGCCTTCGGTGAGCCCGTCGAGTTCCTCGGCGGAGTCGAACAGCACCGCCAGGTCGTTGGTGTCGTTGAGCAGGTTCTTCTCGAACCGGCTGGAGAGCTCCGAGAGCTCCTGGTTGATCTCACCGAGCCGCGCCTTCGCGTCGGCGTCCAGCGCTGCGCCGGACAGCTCGAAGCCGCGCAGCGTCTCCGAGACCAGGTAGCGCGACTCGTCGTCCAGGCTGGAAAGGTCCGCGTTGGCCACCTGCTTGATCCGCTGGTACAGCGCGTCGTTGAAGCTGATCGCGTCCTGGTGCGCGGCGAGCTTCGGGGACAGTTCCAACTCGAGGTCGCGCAGTTCCTCGTCCGAGTCGCTGGCGAGCTTGTTGAAGAAGATCCGCATCGAGCGCTTCAACACCCGTCCGGAGTTCTCCAGCGCCACGACGGTGTTCTCGAAGGTGGGCGCCTCGTCGTTGGCCGCGATCGCCGCGACCTCGGCTTCCTGTGCCGCCAGCCCCGTCTCGATTGCCTCGCGGTAGTCGGCGGTGGTGAGCACGGACAGGTCGGGCAGCCCATAGGGCGCATCAGTGGGGGTCAGCAGCGGATTGGACATGCAGCCACCCTAGCCACGCTCACCGACAGCGCCCTTGGTGCGAACCGCCTACTCGAAGGGGGACGGATCTCCCGCGCCGGCCCGGACAACCACTGGTTCGTCCCCGCTGAGGTCGACGACGGTGGTGGGGCCGACGCCGACGTCTCCGGAATCCAGCACCGCGTCGACGAGGTTCCCGAGCTCGTCCGCGATCGTCCAGCCGTCGGTCATCGGCTCGGTGGCGTCCGGCAGGATCAACGAGGACGAGGTGAGCGGCGTCCCCAGCTCGGACAGCAGTGCGAGCGCGGTGACGTGATCGGGGACGCGCACGCCAACGGTCTTCTTCTTGGCGTGCAGCATCGCGCGGGGCAGTTCGCGCGTCGCCGGGAGGATGAAGGTGTATGGGCCAGGCGTCGCGGCCTTCACCGCGCGGAAGACGCGGTTGTCCATCTGCACGTACTCACCCAGGTGCGCGAACTCGCTGACCACCAGCGTGAAGTGGTGCTTGTCGTCCAGTTGGCGCAGCTTCTTGATCCGCTCCAGGGCGTCCTTGTCGCCCATCCGGCAACCGAGCGCGAAGCCGGAGTCGGTCGGGTACGCCACCAGTCCCCCGCCCCGGACGATGTCGGCGACCTGCGTGATCGATCGCGCCTGCGGGTTGTCGGGGTGGACGTCGAAGTAGCGGGCCATGTCATGCCTCCATCGCGAAGTCGAGGAATTGCTGGATCGTGCGGTCCCAGTAACCCCACTCGTGGGTTCCGGGCTGGTAGTCGGCGACCAGGTCGACACCGGCGCTGCGGGCGGCGGCCTCGAAGGTGCGGTTGTGCTCGACCAACTGGTCCTCGGTGCCGCAGGTCATCCACATCCGCGGCAGGGACGCGACGTCGGCCTGCCCGACTAGGTGCACCAGGTCGTCGTCCGTGCCCGCGATCGGACGATCGCCCCAGACCGGGGAGACGGTTTCGTCCGGCCGAGGACTGCGCGGTGAGGTGGCCATGTCCAGGCAGCCGCTCAACGAACCCGCGGCGGCGAACCGATCTGGTTGGCGCAGCGCCAGCTTGAAGGCGCCATAACCGCCCATCGACAGGCCTGCGACGAAGGTGTCCTCGCGCGCGTCAGAGACGGTGAACTGCTCGGCGACCAGCGCCGGAAGCTCCTGCGAGACGTAGTCCCAGTACCGCCGTCCGTACACCTCGTTGCAGTAGAAGCTCGTCCCGGCATTGGGCATCACGACTGCCAGCCCACGGTCGGACGCGTATCGCTCGATCGAGGTGCGCCGCAGCCAGATCGTGTCGTCGTCGGAGTAGCCGTGCAGCAGGTACAACACCGGGGTGTGCTGGCGGACGGTTCCCGCCAGGCCGATCTGCCCGGACGTGCGTTGCGGCAGCAGCACCGTCGCGGACGTGGACACCCCCAAGGTCTCGGCGAAGAAGTTGGCGCGGAACTGGATCATGTCCGTCAGTCTGCCCCGCAGACGCCCGTGGTGCACCCTCTGACCATGAGGTCGTGCTCGTCAGGCGGGTGTCAGGACCGCTTCGGCGCTCCCGGTGGCGTGCAGTTGGTCCACGCGCACCAGGCTCAGGAAGGTCGTGTCGACGCTGGCGGAGGTGTGGACGCTGAGCACCCCCGCCGCGAGGCCCACCTCGCCGGTCACCTCGGGATGCGCGGCCACCACTGCGCGGGCCGCGGCCAAACCCTCCGCGATGCCATCGCGCCCCACGAGCCGTTCGGCGGCGGTGGCGTCGCTGCCCGCGCGGGCAGCCTGCGCGGCGACGGCCTCGGCAGTGCGGCGGGCGCTCACCTGGGCTCCCCCGTCGATGACCAGACCCGCGACCATCAGCAGTGCCAGCACCACTCCCGAGAACATCACCGAGACGCTCATGCCGCGCTGGTTTCGTCGTCCGACTCGTCGACTCATGCGCGCAGCCTGCCACTCGGCAGGGTCACCCGGCCCCTGCTCGTCCCAGACGGCAGCCGATCCAATAGGCTGGCGATGTCCGACTCATGTTCGAGGAAAGGGTCCATCCACATGGTCCAGAAGGTTGCCCTGCTCACCGCTGGCGGCTTCGCGCCCTGCCTGTCCACGGCCGTTGCAGGCCTGATCGAGCGCTACACCGAGGTCGCCCCCGATGTCGAGATCATCGCCTACAAGCACGGCTACCAGGGTCTGCTGAAGGGTGACTACTTCACCGTCACCCCCGAGGTTCGCCAGAACGCCAAGGTGCTGGAGCAGTTCGGCGGCTCGCCCATCGGCAACTCCCGCGTCAAGCTCACCAACGCCAAGGACCTGGTCAAGCGCGGTCTCGTAGACGAGGGCGACAACCCGCTGAAGGTGGCCGCCGACCGTCTCGTCGAGGACGGCGTCGACGTGCTGCACACCATTGGTGGTGACGACACCAACACCACGGCCGCCGACCTGGCCGCCTTCCTGCACGAGAACAAGTACGAGCTGACGGTCGTGGGCCTGCCCAAGACCATCGACAACGACGTGATCCCGATCAAGCAGTCGCTGGGTGCCTGGACCGCCGCCGAGCAGGGCGCCGGTTTCGCCCGCAACATCGTCGGTGAGCACAACTCGGGCTCGCGCATGCTGATCATCCACGAGGTCATGGGCCGCAACTGTGGCTGGCTGACGGCCGCCACCGCGCAGAAGTACCGCGAGTGGCTCGACTCGGTCGAGACCTGGGTGCCCGAGATCGGTCTGAGCAAGGAGGCCTGGGACGTGCACGCCGTCTACGTGCCCGAGGCCGAGATCGACCTGGCTGCCGAGGCCGAGCGCCTCACCAAGGTGATGGACGAGGTCGGCAATGTCACGATCTTCCTCTCCGAGGGAGCCGGCTTGGAGTCGATCATCGCCGAGATGGAGAAGCAGGGCCAGGAGGTCCCGCGCGACCCCTTCGGCCACGTGAAGCTCGACAAGGTCAACCCCGGTGCATGGTTCGGCGACCAGTTCGCCAAGCTGCTGAAGGCCGAGAAGGTCATGGTGCAGAAGTCGGGCTACTACTCCCGCGCTGCTGCCTCCAACCAGGCCGACCTGGACCTGATCCACCAGTGCACCGACCTGGCCGTCGACTGCGCCCTGCGCGGCGAGCCCGGCGTGATCGGTGAGGACGAGGAGAACGGCGACGTGCTGAGCGCCATCGCCTTCGACCGGATCAAGGGCGGCAAGCCCTTCGACATCGGCCAGCCCTGGTTCACCGAAATGCTGTCGACGATCGGCCAGCCCGCTCCGGTCGCCGTCCAGCACGCCCCGGAGCACTGAGGCACACAAGCACCAACCAGAAGGCCGCGTCCCCGAGGGGGGCGCGGCCTTCGCGTTCTCTCCGACCACGTTCCCTGACAGGTTCGTGACATCGATCATCTGCATAATGCCGAGAACCGGACGTTGGACGTCGAGCGCTGGCGTAGCCCCGGGCGAGGCTCACCGCTACGGCGTGATGACCTGCAACGGACCCTCGTCAGTCGTCGGTGGTTCAAAGTCATCGAAGTAGGCCGCCGCCGTTTCCGGGCTCAGGGTGAAGTCATCCCCGTGCCCAAGGAACCGAGCACCGACCCGATCCAGACACGTCTGCCGATCCGTGGCCAGGTAGATCGTCTCCGGCACCACCCCGAACGGTTCCACCACACCGCGCCAGTCGTCGCGCATCCGCCGTGACCAGAACGAGAAGTCGAGCACTACGTCTCGCCCCTCGACAAGCAGCTCGGCCAGGCGACGCCGAAGGTCCCTGTCTATCGCGGCATGGTCCACCGTCGACAGCGGCATCACACGCAGTCCCCGCGCCCACGCCTCCTGATCAAACGACAACCGGACGAAACCGGCCTCCTCAAGCCCCCGAGCCACCGTCGACTTGCCCGAGCCCGCCGGACCACACATGAAGACCACCCGCGTCATGCCCCCAACCTACGAGGCAAGCCCTCCCGTCGACGTCCGCATTTGCCGCGGGGATCAAGCGATCTTGAAGCTTTCGTCACCGAAGCTGACCGCAACTTCGAGCTTGCCGCCGAGGGCCTGCACGTATCGGCGGAGCGTGTCGACCTGGGTGTGGTCGATGTCGCCCCGCTCGATCGCGGAGACCCGGTTCTGGGTGACCGACAACTCCTTGGCGAGCTCCACCTGGGTCATGTCGAACTGCTCGCGAAGTTCACGCAGCTTGTAGGCACGGACCTCGGCGAGCAAGCGCTTCTCGTGCGCCTCGACCGCCTCCCAGTTCGGGGGGCGTCGGGCGGCCAGGTCGTCCAGCGTGGTCATTGCCGTCCCTTTCGTAGGTGGTCGAGGTGGTCACGGTAACGACGTTCCGCGACCGGGATGTTCTTGGTGTACCAACGTTGCCAGTCGCCGGCCTTGTCGCCGGCCACCAGCATGATGGCCCGTCACCTCGGGTCGAACGCGAACAGCATTCTGATCTCGCTGCGACCTGTGGAGCCGGGCCGCAGTTCCTTCAGGCTTTTCACATTGCTGCCCTTGATGGTGTCCACCAACGGTCTGCCCAAGGTGGGACCCTCACGGGACAAGACCCGCAACGCGGCGAACACCTGGTCGTAGTCCTCGCTGCTGAGGCCGTCCAACCAGTCGTCGACCAGCCTCAGGTCCAGTTCCCACACAACACCAGAGTACAACTTGAGGGTTCTACAACAAAGCTATTGTGGAAAGATGGATAGCCACAGCAGCCTTGACTGACATGACCACGGCACAACCCCTTCTGCTCTTCGGGCAGGCAGACCCGCTGCTGCGTGCGGTCGCGGCCTACCTGGCCCGGTACAAGGGCCTCACCCGGACCCCCACAGAGTCAGACCTACGCATCTGGCTGCGCTGGTGCGCCGAGCACCGCCTGGACCCCCTCCAGGCGCAGCGCGCACACATCGAGCTCTACCTGCGGTGGATGCAGGAAGTCCGCGGCTTCAAACCCTCCACCATCTCCCGACGCCTGTCGGTCGTGGTCGGCTTCTACCGCATCTGCGTCATCGACGGCGCCCTGGCCGTCTCGCCTGCCGACCACGTCCGACGGCCGAACGTGCCACCCGAGTCACCCACCCTCGGGCTGTCACACCTGCAATTCGAGGCCATGCTCACCGCGGGCAAGAACTCCGGCAACGTCAACGACTTCGCTCTGGTCGCCATGCTTGGGCTCCTCGGCCTGAGGATCTTCGAGGCCTGCGGGGCAAACATCGAGGACCTCGGCGAGGAACACGGCCACCGGGTGTTGAAGGTCAGGGGCAAGGGCGGCAAGGTCGTCCAAACCCCACTCCCACCCGCAGTCCAACGAGCCGTAGAGCGCGCCGTCGACGGCCGCACATCCGGGCCGATCCTGCGCTGCTCCCGCGGGAGCCGGATGGATCGCCACTCCGCGACCAGGCGCCTGCGTGCCCTGGCCAAGACCGCCGGGGTGACCACGGCGCGGATGCACCCTCACATGCTGCGCCACACCTTCGTCACCACCATGCTCGACGCCGGCGTGGATCTCCGCGACGTGCAGATCGCCGCCCGCCACGCGGACCCGCGAACGACCATGCGGTACGACCGCGCTCGCAACAACCTCGACCGTCACCCCAACTACATTCTCGCCGCCTACATGGCATCGGGGACATGACCAGGCAAACGCACTACTTTGCCGCTGTAAGTGGCTACATTGTCTTTGGCGACCGCCCCGCCCAGCACCACGCGAAGGGGAGCACATCCTCGGTCGAAGGCCACACTGACGTCCGGAAAGCAGAGACCGTGACCGACTCCAGCCCACGAACCGACGCTCGCACGGCGTTGCGCGACCAACTGGCCATCGAATGGTCCTACGCCAACGAGTACATCATCGGGCAGATCAGCCCGGAACTCGCAGCATGGAAGCCGTGCCATTCGAGCGTCACCGTGCACGAGACGCCCAACGGATGGACCGCCGACTGGATTGACGAGGACAACGACACGGTCCCGGCCCCACCGACCATCGGCTGGCTCCTGTGGCACATCGAGTGGTGGTGGACCAACACCCTGGCCCAGGTCAACAACGAACCCATGTCCGACCCGGCTGACTTCCTCGGCAGTGGCAGCACCCACCGCATCATGGAGCTGAAGGCCCAGTGGGACGATGTCCTCGCCACGCGCGACCTCGACGAGCCAATCGATTGGGTCATGCCCACTCCCCAGCCCCTCGGATGTGTGGCCGGGTGGGTGAACTTCGAACTGGCCAAGAACCTCTCCGAAATCGGCCAGCTCAAAATGCTGCACGCCAACCGTTAGCTCGTCCCGACAGCCAGCCAAACGTACCCACGTGCCGCAGGTGGGTTGTCCAGCTGGTTCGATGGTGACGTGACCAGCTCCCCCGAAGCAGTGTCCATCCCTCGACCCAGTCGTCCGTGGCTGTGCGTGGTGGCCGGCAGGCCCGGCACGGGAAAGACCACCGTGGCAAAGGGACTGGCTGGGGCCACGGGGGCGTGCTACCTGCGCGTCGATGCAGTCGAGACCGCCCTGCGGCGCGCCGGCAACGACATTGGGCCCGAGGGGTACTTCATCGTCCACGAGCTGGCGGCCTCCAACCTCCTGGTCGGCAACGCAGTGGTGGTCGACGCCGTGAACCCGGTCCCCGAGGCGCGGCAGGGATGGCAGGAGACCGCTGCCCGCGCTGGTGCGCGACTCGTCGTCCTCGAGACGTCCTTGAGCGATGAAGCCGAGCACCGGCGTCGCGTCGAGACCCGGGCCGCCGACATTCCAGGGCACAGAGTGCCCACGTGGGAAGAGGTCCAAGACGACGGCTGGGTGCAATGGGATGCCCTGCGCGACGGCCCTCGAACCCTCGTCGACACATCCAACGCGGAAGCCGCCTTGGCCGAAGCGAAAGCGGCCATCCAACTGTCCTGAGCAACGCCCTCTCTTGCCGCGACCAGGTCGTTCCGTTCTGACTCGGTGTTGGCAAATGCGTCGCCGCCTGACGACCCGTCGTGGCACGATCCGTACCATGACTGACCCCGATGATCCGGCGATCTACCAGCTGCCCGTCGCCGACCAGCTGCCCGTGTTCCTCGACCAGCACCGGGAGATGATCTTGGGGTTGCTCAACGGTCTGACTGAGGCCGAAGCGCGCCGTTCCCTCGTACCGTCCAAGACGACACTGTTGGGCCTGGTCAAACACGCCACCTTCGTCGAACAGGTCTGGTTCTCGGAAGCCGTGACCGGGCGCTCACGCGCCGAGCTGGGCATCGTGGACGGACCTGACGAGTCCTTCGCACTCTCACCCGAGGACACCATCGTGTCCGTGACGACGACCTACACCAAGACCGTCCGGGCTTCGCGCGCCGCTGTTGACGCCCTGGCTCTCGATGAGGTGTTGCTCGGGAATCGTCGGGGACCGCTTCCCCTGGGCTGGGTATGCCTCCACGTCCTCCGGGAGCTGGCCCAACACTGTGGACACGGGGACATTCTGCGCGAGCAGATCCTCGCCCAGCGGTCGGAGCTCGGATCCTAAACTGCCGCTGGGCGCCATCAGGGTCTGGTGCTCCTATCTGGTGTCAAGCTGCTGTGAGCCATTCTCGGTAGCGGTGGGCGAGGTCGTCGCTGCGTCTCTTGCCGAGTTCGATCTCGGAGATTCGTGCGGGCCAGGTGCCGCAGGCTTCGGCGGCGTTGGTGAGGGTGATGTTCTTGGCTTGGCGGGCGGGTCGTAGGTTGGTGTAGTTCGGGATCTCGCAGTGGCCGGTCAGGGCGCGGTAGACCTCTCGGGCGAGTGCTCGTTTGAGGGAGCGGTGGACGGCTGCGAGGGTCCAGCCGGCGTCGAGGTGCTTGTCGCGGTAGTCGCGGGTGCGTTGGTCGTGGCTCATGCGGACCTTGATGGCTTGGTGGAGGGCCCAGTTGGCTTGCCGATCGCCGCCGCGGGAGAGGCGGTGGTGTTGGGTCTTGCCGGATGAGACGGGGATGGGGCTGGTTCCGCAGAGCGCGGCGAAGGAAGCGGGGCTGCGCAGCCGGTCGGGGTTGTCTCCGGCAGTGATGAGCAGGACTGCTGCCAGGGCTGGGCCGATGCCATGGATGGCGCGCAGCCCGGGATTCCTTGCCGTGGTGTGGGTGTCGAGTTGCGCGTCGAGGTCGTCGAGTTCGGCGCGCAGGAACTGGTGGCGTCGGGTCAGGCTGCGCAGGGCTCGCAAGGTGGTGGCGTCGGCCAGGTCGTTGATCTGGTCCGGGCGAGTGGCGGCCAGCAGGTCGATGAGCTTGTCACGGCCCAGATCACGGTACTTGTCACGCAGCCGGGGGCTGGCGTTGACCAGGATGGAGCCGATCTGGCGCCAGCAGGCCTGGAGGATTTGTTGGCGCTTCGGCGGGTCACCACCAGAGCGCGCAGAGATTCGATCGTGTCGCGCTTGGGGTGGGTGGTGGCCTCGCCGGAGATCACGGAGCGGGCGGCGCGGTAGGCGTCGAGACGGTCGGTCTTGCCTTGTTTGCGGCGCTCCGCGGGCCGGGTGCGGTTGACCTCAACCACCTGGATACCGTTGCGGCGCAAGGCCGCGGTGATCCCGACGCCG
>NZ_BAAAKI010000016.1:113144-143804 GCF_039527675.1 Luteococcus sanguinis | reverse complement strand
CCTCCAGAGCCCAGCGCAGCGCCCCACGCGACAAGCAGGACCGTGGCTGCGCCGCGCGGGACAGTTCCTGGCGCCACACGTGCCCGCAGTCACGGCACTGGTAGCGGCGCAACCGGACCTGCAGGGTGGTGGGACGCCAGCCGAACGGCACGTGGACGAGTTCGCGGACCACGCTGTCGCGTGGTGATCCGTGGCAGCCGCAGCGGTGGCACCAGTCGTCGGGTTCGACCGGACGACACAACAGGACGGCCCGCTCGGGACTCAGGTGCTGGCCGGTCACGGTCAGGCCGAGGTCGTCTAGGCGGCAGAACGTGGTCAGATCGGCAGGGGTGTAGCTACATTGGGGCACGTCGAGGTCTTTGGTGAGGCAGTGTGAGAACTTCCATCATCAAGGACCTCGACCCGTCTCCCGGGGTCGGGGGTCTCCTACGGACCTACACCCTCATCTGTGAAGAGCCGCCAATCCCCGCAACATCAGCTACGCGGAGCTGGCCAAGGTCTGCGAGCACCACTTCGGACCCGCCCGGAACACAGGCGGCTCCCATGCCGTCTACAAGACACCATGGCCCGGCGACCCACGGGTCAACATCCAGAACGACCATGGCCGCGCCAAGGCCTACCAGGTCAAGCAGGTACTTCAAGCCATCGAGAAGTTGGAGGCGAACCGATGAGCACCACCACCGTCGACTCGGCGCGCTACACCTACCGCGTGACCTGGTCCCCCGAGGACGATGAGTTCGTGGCCACCTGCGTGGAGTTCCCTTCCCTGTCCTGGCTGGCCGCCAGCCCGGAAGACGCCCTGTCGGGCCTCCGCGCTGTCGTGGACGCTGTGGTGGCCGACATGCACGCGGAGGGTGAAGTCGTGCCCGAGCCGCTGTCGGTGCGGCACTACTCCGGCAAGTTCCAGCTGCGCTTGGGCGAAGACCTGCACCGACGGTTGGCGATCGAAGCAGCCGAGCAGCACGTCAGCTTGAACCAGTACGTCACCCGAAAGCTGGCCGAAGCGTCCTGAGCCGCCGCTGATCAGCTCCGTTCCGTGCCCTCGAGGTCGCGCAACAGGTGTCCGAGCACCTGGCCGAGCACCTGGGCGACGTCCTTCGCGCCGCCGCGGGAGCTCGGACAGTTCAGCACCAGCACCGGACGCGAACCGTCGGCGACCAGGCCGCAGGTTCCGCGCGAGAGCAGGGACGCCGGGGTGCGGACGGCGCCGAGGCGGCGGATCTCCTCCGCGATGCCCGGGAGTTCGACCAGCCCCAGTTCGTGCGTCAGATCGACGACGCAGTCGCCGGGACGAACACCCGTGCCCCCGAAGGTGATCACCAGGTCAGCCATCCGGACGGCGGCCTGCAGGGCAGCACGCACCTGCTCGGGTTCGTTCGGGACGATGCTGACGCTGGACTCGATGCCCTGCGCTGTCAGCGCCCCAGCGACGACCGGCGCCGCCCGGTTCTCGGCGGGGTCGGCGACGGCTCGGTCACTGACGACCACCAGGTGAGCGGTGGTCATGCTCAGCCGCCGACGAAGGGGGGAAGCACGTCGATCGTCCCGGCATCGGACGGCCACGGAGCATCGCCCGCCTGCCGCACCCCGTCCACCAGGAAGCTGCAGCGGCCCAGCACGGACACCGTGCCGGGGCGGTGGGCGCCGAGCACCTCGGCGATGGTCCCGGACCCGGCGAGCGAGAGCTCCTCGGCCTCGACGCCAGCGGCCTCGGCCGCACCGGCGAACCAACGAACCTGCATGGGTCAGCCTCCAATCGCGTTCATCGGGCGTTCCGGCTGGACGAAACCAAGGCCGAAACCGCCCTCGTCCGAGCCGTGTGCGCGTGGTTTCGCGGCCATCGTACCCAGCCAGGCGCGAGCCACTTCGTCGTCGCTCGCGCCGGAGCGCAACAGCGCGCGCAGGTCGGTCTCGTCGCGGGAGAACAGGCAGGAACGCAGCTGTCCGTCGGCAGAAATGCGCGTCCGGTCGCAGGAGCCGCAGAAGGGTTCGGTGACCGAGGCGATGGTGCCGACGGTGCCGACCTGGGCGCCGTCGCGCCACAGCTCCCACAGCTCGGCCGGGGCCGCCCCGCGGGAGGGAACCGGACGCAGGTCGTAGGCGGTGGCGATCCGGGCACGCGTCTCGGCAGCGGTGACCAGGTTCTCCCGCGCCCAGTCCCGCGGCGCCCCGATCGGCATCTGCTCGATGAACCGCAGTTCGGCGCCGGTGGCGACGCAGTGGCGCACCAGGTCGACCACCTGTTCGTCGTTCAATCCCTTGGTGGGCACGGCATTGACCTTCACGGGCGTGAGTCCTGCGGCGTAGGCAGCGTCGATCCCGGCCAGCACCTCGTCCAGCCGGTCGCGGCGGGTGATCGTCGCGTAGGTGTGCCGATCGACGGTGTCGAGGGATACGTTCACCCGGTCCAGCCCGGCGTCGGCGAGGGCCTGCGCCTTCGCCGCCAGACCCACGCCATTGGTGGTGAGCGCAAGTTCGACGTCCGGTTGGGCGGCGCGGATGCCGGCCACGATCTCGACCAGGTCGGGACGGGTGAGCGGCTCGCCACCGGTCAGCCGGACCTTGGTGATGCCCAGCAATCCGACGCCGATGTCGACCAGCCGGACGAGCTCGTCGCGGGTGAGCACCTCGGCGCGGGGCAACCATCGGTCCACCACCTCGGGCAGGCAATAGGTGCAGCGCAGGTTGCACACGTCGGTCACCGACAGCCTCAGGTCGGTCGCCACCCGTCCGAAGCGGTCGACGAGCGGCAGGGTGGGCATGGGTGCCAGCATACGATCCGTCCGGCAAGCTCCCCGACTGCATACGATCTGACCCATGAGCAGCTGTGTCGTCGTCACCGTGTCCGACCGGGTCAGCACCGGGCAGGCCGAGGACCGATCAGGGCCCCTGTTGGTCGACTGGTTGACCGGTTGCGGTCACGAGGTGCAGCGGGTCGTCGTCCCGGACGGAGACGCGGTGGCGGACGCGGTGCGGAGCGCAGCCGAGGGCGGGGCGGCACTGGTGCTCACCACCGGCGGCACCGGGATCACGCCGCGGGACCTGACACCGCAGGTGGTGGCGCCGCTGTTGGACGTCGAGATCCCCGGGATCATCGAGCTGGTTCGTCGGGTTGGCGTGGACGCGGGTGTCGTCGGCGCCCCGCTCACCCGGGGCGTCGCCGGCATCATCGACGGCGAGGCGACGAGGACGGTGGTGGTCACCCTGCCTGGCAGCCCGGGCGGGGTCCGCGACGCGATCAGTGTCCTGCATCCGCTGCTGGACCACTTGCTCGACCAGGCCCGCGACGGGGACCACTGAGTCGGCTCAGGACTCCCGCACCCAGCTGCCGGACTTCCCGCCCGACTTGCTGAGCAGCTCCACGCCACCGATCCGGACGGCCTTGTCGATGCCCTTGACCATGTCGACGACGGCCAGCGCGGCCACCGAGGCAGCGGTCAGGGCTTCCATCTCGACGCCGGTCCGGTCGGCCGTCCCGCACTCGGCGGTGATGACGATCGTCTCGCCATCGCGCTCCAGGTCGACCCTCGCCATGTGGACGCCGATCACGTGCGCCAGGGGCAGCAGGTCCGGGACCCTCTTCGCGGCAGCGATCCCGGCGATGCGGGCGACCGCCAGCACGTCCCCCTTGGGCACCGAGCCGTCGTCCATCACCGCCGCGACCTTGGGTCCGAGCTCCACCACGGCCCGCGCGGTCGCGTAACGAACCGTCGGCGTCTTCTGCGTGACGTCGACCATCCGCGCCGCGCCGCGTTCGTCCAGGTGGGTGAAGTGATCGCTCATGGAACCATCATGACCCCGGAACCATCATGACCTCGACGAGATCCCCCTCCCGCACCCCGTCCGCATCCGCGGGGACGACAACGAATCCGGCCACCCCCGCCAGCCGGGACGCCAAGTGGGACAGCGATCCGTCCGAGCTGCGGCGGCGAGCCAGCAGGCGTCCGTCGGTTGCCTCCAGCACCACCGGCATGAACTGCGCCCGTCCGGGCTTCTTGCGCCAGGCATCGTCGACCACCGCGCGAACCGGCGCTGGGGACGGACGTCCGCTCGCGGCATCCAGCCACGGACGGGCGAAGGCGAGGAAGGAAACAACTGCCGAGACCGGATTTCCCGGCAGGCAGAGCACCGTCACCCCGTCCAGGACGCCGACGCCCTGCGGCTTGCCGGGCTGCATCGCCACCTGTCCGAACTCGACGCCACGCGGCTGCAGGCACTGCCGGACCACCTCGAAGGCGCCCGCGCTCACCCCGCCGGTGAACACCAGCAGGTCGACGTCGGCCAGCAGGCTTGGCAGGTCGGCGGCCATTCGCTCGGGGTCGTCGTGGTTCAGCGTGACCCGCTCGCAGGGGTGGCCGAGGCTGGTCGCCAGACCGTGCAGCAGCCAGGAATTGCAGTCGACGAGCTGACCCGGGCCCGGTTCGCTGCCCAGCGGCACCAGTTCGTCCCCGGTCGCGACGACGCGCACGCGAGCTGCACTGTGCACCGGGACGGACGAGACGCCCACAGCCGCCAGCGAACCCAGCGTGAGCGCGTCCAAGCGAGAACCTGCACCGGCGACCACTTGGCCCGCGGCGACATCACTGCCACGACCACGGACGGCCTCCCCCAGCGGCGGCAGTCCGTGCACCCGCACCTGCGCGGGCAGCGGCACTGGCCCACGCGGGACGTCGGTCAACTCCACCGCGACGACCGTGTCGGTGCCGGGCGGCACTGGCGCCCCGGTCATCACCCGTACGGCGCTGCCGGCGGGGAGGCCGTCAGGCGCGACCGCACCGGCAGGAACATCGCCGACCACGGGCAGCACCACCTCCCCACCCTCGGTCGACAGACCGGCGGTCAACAGGTCGGAACGGCGCACCGCGAAGCCGTCCATCGCCGAACAGTCCCAGCCGGGCAGGTCCCGCGGGGCGACGACGTCGGCGGCCAGCGCCAGTCCGGACGCCTCGGCCAGTGGCATCTCGACCGTCCGGGGTGCGGGTGCCAAGAACACGACCGCCGCCAGGTGCTCGGCGACAGTGCGCTGCCAGGCGATCTCGGCGGTTGGCGCCGCCGGCACCGGGTCGGCGTGGACGCGATCGTGGCTGGTCATGGTCCCCATCCTGCCCGCGCCGTAGGCTGGCGCGCATGCCCACACCCGCCGTGCTCTCGACCCCGCTCGACCCGGCCGCCGCGCGCGCGGACGTCTGGGACCAGACGCACGGCGCGGTCGTCAGCTTCGAGGGGGTCGTGCGCAACCACGACCACGACCGCTCGGTCACCGAACTGGCGTACTCGGCGCACCCCGATGCGGACGCGGTGATGGCCCAGGTGGTCTCCGAGATCGAGGACGAGTTCGGGGTGCGGGCACAGGCCTGGCACCGGGTCGGGGACCTGCGCGTGGGCGACCTGGCGCTGGTCGCCGCCTGCGCGTCGGCCCACCGGGCCGAGGCCTTCGCGGCCTGCGGCGAGCTCGTCGAGCGGATCAAACACCGCGTCCCGGTCTGGAAACGACAGGTCTTCGCCGACGGAAGCCACGAGTGGGTGGGCCTCGGTGACTGCTGAGGTGGAGCCCAACCAGACCAAGCCCGACCAGTGGGTCCGGCAGCGGACGCTGTTGGGGGACGGGCAGGAGACGCTCGCCACCTCGTCCGCGCTGGTGGTGGGCTGCGGCGGACTGGGCGCCGGCGCGATCCCGGCGCTGGTGGCCAGCGGGGTCGGGCACGTCGTCCTGCTGGACGACGACACCCTCGACCTGACCAACCTCAACCGGCAGACGCTCTACACGTCCGACGACCTGGGCGCGCAGAAGGTCGAACGTGCGACCGCCAGGATGGCCGCCCTCTCCCCCGACACACGCGTCAAGGGGCTGCGGCGCCGGCTCACCGCAGACGACGCGGACTTCGTGGCGCAGTTCGACGTCGTCCTCGACTGCACCGACAAGATGGCCTCCCGCGCCGCGATCTCAGCCAGCTGCCGCGAGGCGTCCGTGCCCTGGGTGTGGGCAGCGGTGGACGGCTGGCAAGGGGTGATCAGCGTGTTCGTCCCCGGCGGGCCGCAGTGGGAGGACGTCGTCGGCGACCCCCGCGAACTGAACCACCCGCCGCAGGTGCTCGGCGCCACCCCCGCCCTGCTCGGCGCCTGGCAGGCGGCCGAGGCGCTCAAGGTGCTCACCCGTCAGGGGCGAACACTCGCCGGACGCATCGCCGTCGTCGACCTGCTGGCTGCGACGGTCCGGGAGATCGAACTGGCCTGACCGGGCTGGTCAGCCGGTCTCAGGCGTAGGCCCCGCGTAGCGCGAAGGTGATGCCACGGCGCGCGGTGAAGGTCATGAAGTGCGTGGTCGGCGTCTTGGCGTACTCGACGGTGATGGCGGTGCCGTCCTGGACGTGGTTCACCCAGCCCACGAAGGTGCCGTGGCAGACACCCGTGCACGAGAACTCCTTCTGGGGCAGGCCCAACTGGGTCGCCAGCCGCTGGCCCAAGGTGGCGTCCTTGAGGCCGTAGCCGTCGACGCCGTAGAGCGGCTGGTGGATCGAGACGATCTGGTAGGGCTGCACCTGCGCCACGAAGTCGCGCAGCACCCGCGACTCCGGCTCGCTGAAGGGCTTGGAACCGCCGTAGTACTTCGAGGTGGTAGAGGTCTTGACCCAGTTGTGGCTGAAGTTGCGGTTCAGGTCGACGCGGTGGGCGTTCTGTCGGGTGCCGGCCGCATAGCCGTCCGGGTTGGCGGTGGGGATCACCCACAGCCGCAGACCGGTGATCGTCGGACCGTTCACCAGCGAGATCGCCGTCTTGTGTCCTGCCTTCTCGTTGCCGTGGATCTGGCCGAGCAGCACGGACGTCCTGCTCGCCTTGGGGTCGCCGACCAGGTAGGCGACGATCGGGCGGCCCTGCACCGAGTAGCCGAGCACGCGGCGCTCGATCAGGTTCTTCGCGGTGAGGTGGCGGACCTTGACCGTGCGCGTCGCCGTGGACGCCGGGACGACATAGCCCTTCGTCGCCTCGTATCGCGTGGACGAGGTGAAGGTGCAGGCGCCGGCGGTGGTCCGGGTGAGGGTGGTGACCTGGGAGGTGTAGGCGGTCTTGCGCCAGACGGCGACCAGCTGGGAGGTCTGCTTGGTGATCGAGCCGTTGGGGAAGTCGACGCCCCCGAAGACGCCGCCGCAGGTGGTCCAGGTGGTGGCGTGGGCGCTGGGTCCGGCGAAGGCGGTCAGGGCCAGGGCGGCGGCCGCGGTGGTGGCGGCGAGGCGGGTGGGCTTGCGCAAGGGGGTCTCCTGTCGTCGTCCCGAGTGCGCTCAGTATGCATGCCCTGGATGACCGATCGTGACGGCGACTTCACCGGGCGCTGGCCGGAGGGACCCCTCGACAGGCTCGGGAACGTTGGGGGTCCCGGCTCGGGGGGGTCGTTGCTGCCTCCAAAACGTGCGGCCCAGCCGGCTCCGGTCCCGTGGTGGGACCAAATTGCTCTGACGCGCGCGTTTGGCGGAATCTGGCCGGAGGGACCCCTCGACAGGCTCGGGGAACGTTGGGGGACAGGCTCGGGGAACGTTGGAGGTCCAGGCTCGGGGAACGGTGGGGGCCCAAGCTCGGGGAGCGTCAGGTGGGCTGGCAGCGGGGGCACCACCAGACCAGGCGCTCCTGGGTGGTGGGGCCGTACTCGTCGCAGGCGATCCCGGTGCCGCAGCGGGGGCACGGGCGTCCGGCCTTGTTGTAGACCCAGCGTTGTTCGCGCCAGGTCTCGACGTCGATGGCGCGCAGCAGCAGGTCATGCGCCTTGGTCACCAGCGCTGCCAGGTCGGCGACCTCCCCCACGGGAGTGCGGGGGTTGACCCGCTGCGCGAACAGCGTCTCGGCCCGCCAGATGGTGCCGATGCCGGCCAGGTTTCGCTGGTCGAGCAGCGCCTCACCGATCGTCCGCTCCGGGAACTCGAGCAGGTTCGCGACCGCCACCGACGCGTCCCAGTCGTCCCCCAGCAGGTCCGGGCCGAGGTGCCCGACGACGGACGACTCGTCCGCGGTGCGCACCAGGTCGACCATCCCCAGCCGCAGCCCGGCCGCCTGTTTCTCGGCCGTCGCCAGCAGGACGCGTACCTGGTGCGCCGGGCCCGGGGTCCGGTCACCAGCGCCGACGATCTTCCACACCCCGTCCATCCGCAGGTGCGTGTGCAGGGTGAGGCCGTCCGAGAGTCGGGTGAGCTGGTGCTTGCCGCGCGGGACGACCTCCAGCACCGTCCGTCCGGCCAGCGACTTGGCCGCGGCCTGCGGCACCCGCAGCTCCCCGCGGACCAACTCGTGCCCGGCCAGCGCGCGGTGCAGCGACCGGCACGATCGCCACACCGCATCACCCTCGGGCATGAAACCCCTCTCGCCTAGTCAGCCCGACGAACCGCCACCTGGCTCGCCTTCAACTGCCGGGATCGTGCCACGGCGACATGGCCGAGCGCCAGAGCCAGCATGCCCCAGAACAGCGCCATGCCGATCGCACCGGTCACCCCTGGACCCTCGGCGATGGCTCCCCGGATGCCGGCCAGGGCCGGGTGCAGTGGGCTGAAGCCCTCCAGGGCGGTGAGCGCCGACGGGACGGCCGTCGTGATGCCCACGATTCCGGTCAGCACCGCGAGCAGCGTCGCCACCGCCCGTCCGGCCTGGCCCCACCAGGCCGCCAGCGCGTGGTTCAGCGCCACGAAGGCCAGTCCCGAGATGGCCAGCACGGCGGTGAGCTTCGCGGTCGACCCGGCCGAGAGGTCGAGCAGACCACCCGACACCAACCCCAGCACCAGCGCCTGGACGGTCGTGACGGCCGCCCCGGGGGCCAGGGCCGCGGCCAGCAGCGCCGCCGACGAGCGCGACGAGCTCACCGCGTGCCGGGAGATGGGCCGCACCAGCAGGTAGGTCGCCAGCGCGCCCAGCCACAACGCCAGCACGTCGATCAGCGCGGTGGTCGCGGCCAGCGGGGTGACGATCCGCTGGTCACCCTCGACGGGCTGCGCGACGACCTTGGCGAGCTGTTCCCGCTCGGACTGGGTGTAGCTGGGAACCTGCGTCGAGCCCTTGGCCACCCCGTCGGCGAAGGTCTTCATGCCCGACGCGAGCTTGGTCGAGCCATCGTCCAGCTGCCCCATGCCGCTGGCCAGCTGTTCGATGCCGACCCGGGCCTGGTGCACGCCGCCGGCGTACTGGGTTACTCCACCGGCCAGCGTGGTCGCGCCGGACGCGAGCTGGCTGGCGCCGCTGGTCAGCTGCGAGGAGTTGGCGGTGAGTTGCTTGGCGCCCGAGTCCAGCTGCGCGGCGCCGTCGGCGAGCTTGCCGACACCGTCCGAGAGCTGCTTCATCTGGGACGCGATCTGCGCGGGCAGCCCGTCGACCAGCTGGGCGACGCCCGTGGAGAGCTGCCCGGCACCTGACGCGAGCGCGGTCGCGCCGCTGCGCAGGCTCTGTCCCGACTCGGGGTCCTGGTACGACAGCGCGGTCGAGGCCGCCTGCGCGGCCCCGGAGAAGCCACCGGTCGCGGACTGGGTGACGGCCGCGCCGATCTGGCCGCACATGCCATCCAGCTGCGTGGCGACCTGGTCGCTGATCTGGCCCTGCACCTGCTCGAAACCGCTGTCCACCTGGGTCTGCAGGGCGGTGGTCAACAGCGAGGCGAGCTCAGTGCCAAGACCCTTGTTGACCTGCGTGGTGATCCCGGAGACGACGTCCTTCGAGACCGGCGTCGCGACCGCTGCGGCCACCTGCGCGGCGACGCCCTTGGCCTGTTCGTCCGTCAGGATCTGTCGCTCCACCAACGCGTCGGCGACGGCATCGGCCACCTCCTTGTTCACGACCCCGGCGGCCTCCTGCTGGTAGCCCGCCAGCGCAGTCGAGACCTGTTGCTCGGTCACCGACTTCATGGACGCGTCCGCCTGGGCGGGGAGCTTGGTGATGCCGTCGTCGATCTGCTGCTTGATCGCCACGGTGGTGGCGGTGACCTGCTCGGCTCCCTGCACCTTGCACTGGGTCACGGCCGCGCCCGACTGCTTCGCCAGGGCGGTGGTGAACTGCGCGGGCAGGTTCTTGCCGGCGGCCCACTGGTCGAGGGTGGCCTGGTAGGTGCCCAGACCGGACGACAAGCCGGCCGCGCCACTGGCCACCTGCGCGGCGCCGGTCTTCAGCTGGCCGAGCTGGGCCTGCTGCTCACTCGACATGCCACCTGAGGCACCGGACAACTTCGAGTCCAGGGTGGCGAGCCCGCCGGAGAGCTGGGTGATGCCGGTGCCCAGCTGCGCCACGCCGTCGGTGTACTTCGTGACGCCGGTGGAGAGCTGGCCGGCGCCGGCGGCCAGGGCCGTGGCGCCGGTCGCGAGCTCCGCACCGGCGGTGTCCAGCTGCGCCATCCCACTGCCCGCCTGCTGCGCACCGTCCGCAGCGCTGCCCACGCCGGCCGCGAGCTGCGAGGCCCCGGACGAGAGCTGGGCGGCGCCATTTGCCATGGTGGTCAACTGCTCCCCCATGGTGTTGAAGCCCACGTAGATGTTCTCCAGGTATCCGCTGGTCAGCGTCGAGTTGAGGGCGGTGGACGCCTGTTCGGCAATCTGCCGCGCAACCACCGCGTCGGCCACCGAGCTGGCGTCCGAGGTGCGGATGTCGATCGTCGCCTGGTGGGCCTGGTCGGCCGTCTTGGAGTACGACGTCGCAGCGGCGGAGAAGTTCGCCGGGATCGTCACCAGCACCGCGTACTCGCCCGAGTCCAGGCCCTCCTCGCCGCTGGCGGCGTCGGCGAGCACCCAGTCGATGTTCGCGTCGTCCCGGTCGACCAGCGCGGCCGACAGTTGGCGTCCCATCGGCACGGTCTGACCGTTGATCTGCACAGCTTGGTCGAGGTTGACGATCGCCCCGGACACCTTGCCGAGGTTGTCGTCATGCCGGTTGGCGATGGCGAGCACCACGCCCGCCACCAGCAGCGGGACGAGCAGCAGGCCGAGCATCTTGGCCCAGGTGCGTCGGCTGGTCCGCTCGATCAGGCCTCGGGCTGCGGCGGACGAGTGGTTCTGGCGGGTGCTGGTCATGCGAGTGCTCCTTCGAGGGAGGCGGCGGTGCTAGTGACGGGGATGCCCGTGGAGGTTGGTTGCCAGGTGACGTCGGGGACCAACGCGGCGGCGGCTTGGGCGTCGGCGACGCCGAGCACGACGGCCCGTCCCTGCTGGCGTCGGGTCTCGACCAGGCGGACGAGCTCGGTCACGGCACGTTCGTCCATGCCCGACTCGATGCCGTCGACGAAGGTGACCGCGGCCGGGCGTCCGAGCAACCGGGCCAGGTCGCCGGCCGGGTCGGTGCTGGTGGCGAGGTCGAGGTGGTCGGTGTCGCGTCGCACCTTGACCGACTGGTCGGGCAGCAGCGAGCCGGCGACCCGCGCGCGTCCGGCGGTCGTCTTCAGGCGTCCCGACAGGGCCAGCAGCGCAGCGGATCTGGTGCGGACATCCCCGACGACCGCGGCCACCTGGCCGGGCTGCAGGGACAGGTCGAGCGGTCCGACCAGGCCGTCCACCGCCAAAGCCTCCGCGTGGACGGGCTCGACGTGCTCGGCGCTGGGCCAGTCGGCCAGCGCGAGCTGGTGCGCCAGACCCTCGCCCTCGACGTCCAGGCTGGGCAGCAGCCGGTCCAGCCAGCCGGGCAGCCACCAGGCCCGGTCGCCGAGCAGCTGCATCACGGCCGGGACGAGCGTCATCCGGACGACGAAGGCGTCCACCGCGACGCCGACGGCGAGGGAGAAGGCGATCGTCTTGATCGGGCCCTCGCCCTCGGGGACGAAGAAGGCGAAGACGACGAACATGATCACGGCAGCCGCTGCGACGACCGGACCGGCGCCGATGAAGCCCTCCTCGATCGCCTCGCGGGCGCTGCGTCCGTGCACGTACTCCTCACGGATCCGGCTGACCAGGAAGACCTCATAGTCCATCGCCAGGCCGAACAGGATGCCCATCAGCAGGATCGGCAGGAAGCTGATCACCGGCATCGGGCGTTCCAGGTTCACTAGTTCCTTGCCCCAGCCTTCGTTGAAGACCAGCGTGGTGAGGCCGAAGGCGACGCCGATGCTGAACAGGTAGCCGATGGTCGCCTTCAGCGGCACGTAGATCGAGCGGAAGACCATCGTCAGCAGGACGAGCGACAGGCCGACCACGAAGATGCCGAAGGGCAGCAGCGCCTTGGTCAGCTGACTGGTGATGTCGATCTGGATCGCGGTGCTGCCGGTGACGCCGGTGTCGACGCCGTAGGCGTCCAGCCAGTGCTGGTGCTGCGCGATCAGCGCGTTGACGACGTCCTTGGTGGCGGGGTCGTCCGGCGCGGTGGTGGGGATCACCTGGACGAAGCCGGTGTCGGCGTTCTGGTTGGGCAGGGCCGCGGGGACGGACGCGACACCGGGCAGCTTCTCGATGTCGGCCTTGATGCCGTTCATCACGCCCATCGGGTCGGTGGAGGTGAGCAGGTCGGCGGTGACGATCAGGGGGCCGTTGGAGCCGGCGCCGAAGTGCTTGGCCATCGCGTCGTAGCTCGTCCGCGCGGGGCTTCCCAGCGCACTCTGGCCGGCATTGGGCAGCGCCATGGTCAGGTTGCGGGCGGGCCAGCTGAGCGCGGCGACCCCGACCAGGACGACCAGGATCGTCAGCCACGGGAACTTGGTGACGGCGCGCACCCAGCCTCGGAAGAAGCGCGTCTGGGCGGTGTTCGGACGGGCCTCGCCCTCGGCGACGGCGTGCTTGGGACGCATCCGTTCGCCCAGGAAGCCCATCATCGCGGGCAGCAGGGTGAGGGCGATGACGACGGCGAAGGCGATGCCGAGCGAGGCGAACAGACCCATCGCGGTGAGGAAGGGCACCCCGCCCAGGCCGAGGCCGACCAGGGCGATCATCACGGTCAGGCCGGCGAAGACGACCGCCGATCCGGCGGTGGCAACCGCGCGGGCCGCTGACTCCTCGACGTCCAGGCCGTGGGAGAGCTGCTCGCGGTGGCGGCTCAGGATGAACAGGGCGTAGTCGATGCCGACGGCCAGCCCGAGCATCACGGCCAGCATCGGGGTGGTGGACATGACGGGGGTGAAGCGGGCGAAGACCATCATGATGCAGACGGTCAGGCCGACGCCGACCAGCGCGGTCAGGATCGGCAGGCCGGCCGCGACCAGCGATCCGAGCGTGAGGGCGAGCACGACCAGCGCGACGACCACGCCGGCGGCCTCGGTGACCGAGAGCGTGGGGACACTGACCGAGTAGGCCTCGCCGCCCATCGAGACCGTCGAGCCAGCCGGCAGGTCGGCCGTGATCTCGTCCGAGACCTTGACCAGGGTCTCGCGCTGGTCGTCCTTGAAGGTGTCCATCGTGCCCTCGAGCTGCAGCTGGACGACGCCCGCCTGGCCGTCGTCGCTGACCAGCCCGTGGACGTATTCGCTCCACGGCTCGGTCGCGCCCTGCACGAAGCCGGTGGCCTTGAACTTGTCGATGCCGCTGGTGATGGCGGCCTTGACCTCGGGGTCGGTGATCTTCGAGCCCTCGGGCAGTTCGACGAGCGCGGTGGCGCCAAGTGCCGCGACCTGGGGGAAGGTCATCCGGAGCTTGGTGAGTGCTTCCTGCGAGGCTGCGCCGGGGATCGAGAACTGGTCCTTCCACGTACCGCCCATCGTCACCGCGAGGGCGCCCAGCAGGACGAGTGCCGCCAGCCACAGCGCGAGCACGCGCCGGTGGAAGCGGTAGCACCACTGGCCGACCTCGTACAGGAACCCCGACATTGCCCCACCCCGACTTCGCGAACAGCCCTGAACCCACCGGACAGGTTGGATACAGTTCCGTATCCGATACAGGAGTGTATTCTCATCGGTCTGGGACACAAATCGAGAGGCGCATGTGAGCGAGACCGAGACCACCAGCCCGCGCCGCGCAGCGACGCGCGAGCGTCTGGTCAAGGCGGCCATGCAGGTCTTCGGGCGACGTGGCGTGCTCGGCTCGAGCGTCGAGGAGATCTGCGAGGCAGCTGGCTTCACCCGCGGCGCCTTCTACTCCAACTTCGCCAGCCGGGACGAGCTGTGCATCGCGGTGCTGCACGCCCAGTGCGAGTTCTACCTGGCCGCCGCTCGGAAGGCGGTCGAGGAGCTCGACCAGCCCTCCGGAACCGTGGACGGACTGATCGACAACGCGATCGGCGTCTTCATGGCGGCCGTCACAGATGATGCCGACCAGATTCTGGCCATGAACGAACTGCGGCTCTACGCAGCGCGCGAGCCGGAGATCCGCCAGGCCTTCCTCGACGTGGACGCGCGCCTGTCGCCAGCATTCGATCGGATGATCCGCGGTGGCCTCGAGCGCTTCGGGCTCGACCTGACCCTCACCCCGGAACAGGTGATCGGCCTGCTGCACGCCGTCTACGACCAAACCGCGCTTGACCAGCTGATCATCGGCGAGAGCCCGAACTCACCCCTGGTGGGCGAGCGCCTGGCGCTCGTCCTGCGCACCCTGGTGCTACCGCGCAGCTGACCCTCGATCAACGACCGGGGACGAACTCCAGCTCCGCCAGCACCGGCCAGTGGTCGCTCGGCCACACGCCGCCGGGACGATCGGTGACGACCTCCGCAGCCAGGGTGCGCCAGTGCTCACTGGCAAGGATCCAGTCGATCCTTCTCACCGGCTGGCTCTCCGTCGGCTCGGCGTAGCCATGGAAGGTGTCGACCTCAGGGCCGCGGCGTTCGGCCGAGAGCCAGGTGTCGTGCAGCCCCGCCCGGGTGGCAACCTCCCAAGGCGTGGAGCATTCCGCGGCGCAGTTGAAGTCGCCGGTGACGATCACCGGCCCCTTGGGCAGGGCGTCCAGCAGGACCCGCATCCCCTGCGCTCGAGCCAGCTCCGAGACGTGGTCGAAGTGGGTGTTGGCCAGGGCGAACTCAACGTCATCCATGGCGTAGCCGGCGATGGTGGCGATGCGGGGCAGGGACGAATCCCAGGAGCACGAACCGATCAGGTCCGGTGTTTCCGACAGCCAGACCTGCCGCCACCACCGGAGCATCAGCCGGCCGGGGTCGTGCAGGATCGCGCAGTGCTCGCCGCGCGAACCGCCCTCCCGACCGGCGCCGGTCGCGCGCCCAATCGGGAGCGCCCCGGTGAGCTGGGTGAGCTGCTCGAAGCTGAGCTCCTGGGTCCCCAACAGGTGTGGTCGACGGTCCTTCAGCATCCGGACGACGGCAGGCAGCCGGTCGCCCCAGTGGTCCGGGTCACCCGGCGTCGTCCCCGGCACTTCGCAGCGCAGGTTCGCGGACATCACTCGCAACGTGGCCATGCCCCAGCTTGCAAGGTTCCCGACGGGAAGGGAAGCCTCTTGACCATATTCGCAACGAGTGGTTTGGCTAATTCGGCGCTTGCCCCTAGCCTCGTCGCATGCGCACCCCAGAGGCCCGCCGATGAGCTGCTACCGCCTGTTCGACGCCACCCTGGCTGCCCGCGAGCAGCTCACGCGATCCTTCGTCCGCATCACCCTGAGCGGACCGTTGGCCGATGTCTCCCCCACCCTGCTGGACCAGCGGGTGAAGCTCGTCGTCGGTGAACCCGAGGTGCTGGCCGAGCTGTCAGCGGCAGACGACTGGTTCGAGAGTTGGCGGACGATGGGTGCCGCCGCCCCAGCAATCCGCACCTACACACTGTCGGGAATTCGTCCCGACTCAGGTGGCGCGGGCGAGGTCGACATCGACGTGGTGCTGCATCCCGGGTCGATGGGTCCCGCAGCCACCTTTGCCGCCACGGCGCCCCTGGGATCGACCGTCGGGCTGGTGGCAGGCGACCGAACCCTCGAGGGCCACGACCAGGTCGGGTTGGGTTGGCACCCTGCCGGAGCCGACCAGTTCATGCTGGTGGCCGACGAGACGGCCCTGCCCGCGGTGGCGAACATCCTTGCCACCATGGATGAGCGTGCCACCGGGGAGGCCTACCTCGAGGTTCCCGCCGCCGGGGACGTCCGGGACCTCGCCCGCCCCGCCGGGATGCTCGTCCACTGGTTCGTCCGGGAGCGCGGTGAGGGCGCACTGGACGCACTGCCCTTGGGCGCCTGCCCGCCGTTGCAGTTCCCCGACGAAGAACCCCTGTGGGACGAGGGCACCGGCGGCGACTGGTACGGCTGGGTGGCGGGTGAATCGGGTTGGGTGCGCCAGATCCGGGCGATCGCGAAGGCGTCGGGACGTCCGCTCGCCCAGATGTCGCTGATGGGCTACTGGAAGAAGGGCGTCGCGCTGGGCTGAGGTGGCACGCGGGTCGTCAGTGGCGCAGTAGGCCCTGGCAAGGTCATCGCCGAGCGCGGGGACGAGGGCGTCGCACAGGTGCCGGAACTGAACCGGGCATCGGCCGCGCCCGCACCGAACAGTTCACGCGCACGTCACGTGCGCTGCACCGACGCGAAATCCGGACGCGAAACCGTTGCGGCGTGGCGATGGACGTGCGCGAGGTCGTGCAGGTGGCGCAGCCCACCCTCATCCAGCCCCTGGAAATGGCCTCACCACAGGTCGCGCCGGATGCCAGCGCCTGGATGGGGTTGCTCGACCCGGCTCTCCCGTTGAGCGAACTGACGATCCCGGGATCGCACAATGCCGGTGCCACGCACGGCGGACGCTGGGTCTCCTGCCAGCACCACGCGATCGCGGAGCAACTGGCGATGGGCATCCGCTTCCTCGACATCCGCGTGCGCGCCCACCGCGGTGGCCTGGGGATCTTCCACGGCGCCCACCACCAGCGCCTGGACCTGGACGACGTGCTCACCACCTGCGCCAGCTTCCTGCGCGCCAACCCCACCGAGTCGGTGCTGGTCTGCCTGAACCAGGAGGGCGGCCGCCTCGGCGCGGCCGACCTCTCCCTCCGCTGGGCTCCCTATCGCGCTCGATTCCGCAACCTGCTCACCGAGGCTGGGCACGCGCCAACGCTCGCCCAGGCCCGCGGACGCATCGTCGTCGTCACCCGTGACCCGGCCTTCACCGGGCTGGACCACGGGTCCTTCGTCGTGCAGGACGACTGGCACATCCCGGGCCCCCGGGTGTGGGCCGCGCGCAAGTGGCCCGCGATCAGCGACCAGTTGCGGCGCGCCCGCGCGGCCAAGGGTGACGGACGGATGTGGAGCTGCTTCACCTCGTCCACCGGGTGGGCCCTGCCGCCGATCCCCGCCGCCAAGCTGGCGCACCGACACCTGCGCCAGCACTTCTGCGAGCTGACCCCCTCTGTTGGGGAGCGCAATGGTGTGGTGCTGGTCGACTTCGCCGAACCGGAGCTGGTGTCGATGCTGGCCGGGCGCAACCACGGGGTTGGGGTCTGACAGCTGGTCGTTGATGAAGCTGGCCACGGGGAACTCTCCCCAGCATCATGGGATGTTCGAGGTGGTGGCTCGGGGAATGTGGACGGCAGCTTGGGAGGCAGTAACCCCTAGGGTTTCCCCATGACGACACCGAGCATCGCGCTGGCGGTGATCAGCTACCGCCGCACCGAGCAGCTGGCCCGACTGCTCGCGTCCCTTCAACGCCAGGCTCCGGCCGGCGAAGACGCCTGGACCGCCCGGATCGTCGTCGTGGACAACGACGCCGAGGGCTCCGCCCGTGAGGTGGCCGAAGCCTCCGCCGGACCCTGGCCCGTCAGCTACACCATCGAGCCCGAGGCTGGGATCCCCTTCGCCCGCGAACGCTCCCTCGACCTGTGCCAGGACGACGACGCGATGGTCTTCGTGGACGACGACGAGTTCGCCCCGGACGGCTGGCTCGACCGACTGGTCACCAGCTGGCAGACCCTAGGCGCCGACGTCGTCACCGGACCCGTCCGCGGGATCCTGCCCGCCGATGCCCCCGAATGGGCCCGCCACTCCGACGTCTACACCAGCGTCGGCAAGCACGCGACCGGCGACCAGCTTCCCCACGCCTACACGAACAACACCCTGGTCTCGCAGCAGGTCGTCCGCACCGTCCGTCCCGGCTTCGACTCCGCCTTCCGCTTCACGGGTTCCAGCGACCTGAACTACTTCCAGAAGGTCCGCCGCGCGGGTTTCACGATCGCGTGGGACGACCAGGCCGTGATCGAGGAGGAGGTGCCGGCCAGCCGGGTGTCCCTGCCGTGGCTGGCCAGGCGCGCCTTCCGCTCCGGAGCCGGGGACGCGATCAGCCGCCGGCTGCTCCAACCCGGTGCGAAGGGCGCCGCCATCGCCGCAGCGATGGGATTCGCCCGGATCGGCAACGGGGTCGCGCTCACCATCGCTGGCGTGCGCGACCCCGGTCGCCGGATCAAGGGCGTGCGCCGCGTCGTCTCCGGAGTGGGGACGCTCGCAGGGCTCGCCGGCGTCAACTACGAGGAGTACCGCCGGCCCAGGAGCAGCTCCCGGTAGAGGTCCCCGGTGCGGTCCTCGGAGAAGCGACGCTTCACCTCGTCCCGCGCCGCGTCGGCTGCCTGACGCCACACCTGCGGGTCCGAGTGGGCGAGGATCCGCTCCGCCGCCTGCTCCGGGGTGTCCACCACCCAGTCGCCGTAGAGCTTGCGGGCACCGCCGTAGCGCGCGTACACCGGCCAGTTCCGGATCACCGGGACCGCCTGCGCGGCCACCATCTCCAGGACGCCGATGTGCCAGGACTCGCGCAGGCTGGTGCTCAGCGCAAAACCGACATCGCGCAGGTGCCGCGGCAGGTCCTTGGTGAAGCCGACATACTCGATGGCCTCCGAGACGTCGTCGGCCAGCACCCGCTCGCGGAAGGCGTCGGCATAGGCGTCCTCGCTGGCCCGCCGCGCATTCTTGGGCATGTCGGCGCCGATCAACTTCAACCGCCAGGAGGGGTCGGTCTGGCGCAACAGCGCAAGCACCTCGACAGCCCACAGCGGGTCCTTCACCTTCTGCGCCCAGCCGACCAGCGCCAGGGTCCGGGGTGCCAGCTCGCTGGACTCGCCCGGGAAGCGGTCGAAGTCGACGGTGTTGCCGATGACGTGCTGGCGCACCCCCTCCAACTGCCCGCCGATCAGCGCGTTGACCGAGGCCTGCAGGTGCTCGCTGACGAACACGACGTCGTCCACCCGCGACCAGTCCATCAGGAACTGCCACATGCTCAACGAGTCGACGCCGTGGAAGCGCACCACCAGTCGGGTCTGCGGTTCGGCCATCAGGCTCGTCATCACGGCGCCACGATCCACCCAGTCGGTGAACACGACGTCGCGGGCCCGCAGGATCTCCTCCAGGTCCGGACGGACGGTCTGCGGCTCGCCCAGGGCGACCTGCAGCCGGGCCGCGATCTCCTCCGGCCCGACGCCACGGGTGCCCAGCGCGGACGAGATCTCCTGCAGGGGCAGCACCTCGACGTCCGCGGCGTCGTCGACAGAGGCCACGACACCGTCGGCAAACTTCGGGAAGCTGCCCGGGATCACGAGCACGGACGGGCGGTGCTCGCCAGCCTTGCGACCCGAGTCGGCCTGGCGCTGACGCGGCGTGGTCAGCAGGGTCCACACCCGCGAGGCCCGCAGCGGGGCGAGCAGGCGGTCAGGGTCGGTGACCAGCGGCGGTTCGGCGACATTGGTCTGGACGTCGTTGTGGAAGAGCACCTCGCAGACCAGGTTGGTCAGCCACACGGCCCGCGCGACGTCATCGTTGTCCAGCGCCCGGTCGGCGGCCTGCATGGCCGCGGTCGTCGCCCCTTCCCAGTTCTCGGGCAGGCCGGGAGTCCGGGCCATCTGGGAGAGCATGCCCAGCAGTTCGAAACCGTCCTCGACGAGTGAGTCGGCGAACACTTCCCGGGCGATCTCCAGCACCTCGTCCGCGGCAGCGAGCCGGGTGCTCTTGACCAGGCGCCAGACGACCATCGACCAGACCGGGGCGGGGGGACGGAAGGGCGAGCTCTGCGGCAGTTCCTGCGCCGCCCGCGCGCTGCGGCGGATCACGGACGCGTTGTGCCGCGGCACCGGGCTCTGGGTCGAGGCGGCAGCCAGCGTCAGCGCCGCCAGCACCTGCGGCGGCTGCCCGTCCAGGCCACGCGAAGTGGCCAGGGCCTCACCCTGCGAGCCGAGCGAGATCGACAGGCTGCCCTCGAAGAACTCGCTGGCCTCCTTGTCCGTGCGCGCCAGCACGGCCGGCAGGGCAGCATTCGGGATCACGTGCGGGGCGGCGAAGCGGGCCAGCTTGTTGGCGTGGCGCAGGTAGCGCTGCCCACGGTTGGACGCCTTCGCGAGCAGGCCGGTGGGCCTCGGCGCGGTCTTGTCGACCGGTTCCAGCGGCGGGACGACCACCATCCGGTGCCGCGGGATCGGCATCAGCTTCGCGTCGTAGGCGCCGGAGAAGTAGGCCGCACGCACCTTCACGCCGGCCGCGCGGATCATCGCGACCTCTTTCGCGCGCCGGTTCAGCTGGGAGGTGGTGGCGCTGATCAGCGACACCTCCTTCACCGGCTGCTTCGCACGTCCCAGGCCGACCGCGGAGTCGTAGTCGGGCCAGATCCGGTCGTGGTGCTCGTCGACAAGGCGCACGCCCTCCAGCCCTGCCGCCTCGGCCTGGGCCCGGCGACAATCCTCGGGGTGCTTGGCCAGGTAGCGCTCGACGAAGCCGAGCTGGGCGGCGACCAGCCGGCGGGTGAGCGGCGTGCGCTCGTCCACGCTGGCCTGTTTGCCGCGCAGCATCGCCCGGATGCCGGCCAGCCGCTGGGAGACCAGGAAGTCGTAGGACTCCTGCTGGCGCGACACCGAGGTCTCGCTCAGCCGGCGGTAGTACAGCGCGCCGTTCTGCCAGGGGGTCGAGTCGAGTGGGGTGTAGTTCAGGTGGAAGGGCTCGAAGACGTCGGAGTTGAACACGACGTCCTCACCGGAGCGCAGCTCCGGCTGGAACCGCACGGACTCGAGCATTGCCGCGGGGAAGAGCTTGACCGCCATCATGCCGGTCACCGGCGTGCTGGAGAAGACCGGCATGCGGGTCGGGTTGCCGGCCAGCGACTGCATCACGGTCGTCTGGTCGTTGATCGTGCCCGAGGCGTCGACGTCCACCAGCCCCGCGACCGGGATGCACGTACCGTCGGCTGCGGCCACCAGTTCGGCCAGGAAGTTGGGCGAGACCCAGTCGTCCGCGTCCAGGAAGGTGACATTGACGCCCCGCAGCGCGTCCAGGGCCACATTTCGCGCCGCGCCGGCCGAGGCCTGGTCGCAGTCGAGCAGGCGGAGTGGGACGTCCGGGTGCTCGGCGGCCCACTGCTCGACCAGCGCGCGTCCACCGTCGTCAGGGCCGTTGAAGACGAGCAGTACCTCGAACTGGTCGGCGGGCAGGGTCTGCGCGGCCAGCGACTCGAGGGTCTCGCCGATGGTCGCAACGGCCCGATGGACCGGCACGATCACCGAGACCGCGGGCGCCGCGCCGACGTCAGGGGTGCCGGCGGCAGGATTCGTGAGGGACATGGCTTCTCCTCGGGGTCTCAGGCGTCGAAGTGCTTGGGGGCGGTCTGCGGCACGCCGTGGCGCGCCAGCCGCTGCAGCGTCTGCGCGTAGGCCGTCAGGTGCTCGACGGGGGTGCGGACGGCGATGCTGCCCTCCGGCTGCGCGTCCAGGCTGCTGCCCTCCTCGATCACCGCCCAGACCGGGGTGGTGCTGCCCTTGTAGTCGCTCCACTTGGACGGCAGGAAGGGGTTCACCGTGCCGTCGGGCGGGGTGACCGCGTCGTTGACGAGCAGCAGGTCCATCTTGTCGGCCAGGTTCAGGAACTCCAGGAACTCCGCATAGGGCTGCACCAGGACGTACTTGTCGAGTTCGCGGTCCTCCACGACGGCGGTCAGGTCCTCACCCGACTTCGCGGAGGTGAACACGTGCAGCCGCAGCCGCTCCCGGTCGTCGGGGGCGAGCAGTTCCAGCGCGTCCAGCAGCAGGCCGACGCCACGGTTGGCGTAGAAGTTGCCGAAGTAACCGATGTTCACCACGCCCTGCTCGACCTGGTAGTCGCTCTCGACCATCGAGTAGAACTCGCGCGGCAGGGTCGGGTGCGGGGAGACCTCGGCGTGCGCGGCGGCCCGCTCGGCCAGGCGCTGGTCGTGCAGTTGGGAGAGCATGAAGTCGCGCTGCAGCTCGTTGGTGAAGATGATCCGGTCGGCCAGTGACAGCGCCACCACCTCGGCCCACTCGTTGCCGTTGCCCACCTCCGGCACGCTGAAGCCAGCCCGTCCAACCTCGGCGGCCAGCACCCGGGCGAGGCCGTCGTTGGCCATCGGGGAGGTGCGCACCTGTCCCAGCACGTCGTGGCTGAGCGGGTCGCTGAACTCGGCCACCCATTCCACGTCCGGGTTCAGCGCCTTGAAGCGTCCGGCCAGGAAGTGGGACGCGGTGAACTGCGCCCGCGAGTACATCTTGCGGTAGGGCTCCCCCTGCTCGCGCTGCCAGCGCTCGGCGGTCCGCATGCCGTGCGCCGTGTAGGCCGTGATCGACTGCCAGCTGGAGAAGGCGCTCGGCGTAGGCAGAGCCGCGAAGCGGTTGACCAGATCGCCGGCGATCCCGGTCAGGCTCGGGTCGATGCGGCGGATGGTGTCCATCGCATTGCAGATCACGTCGACCTTCTCGCCGAACTGCCGGACGCGCTTGGCAGCCACCACTGCCGAGGTGTCGATGTAGGGCGGGAAGCAGTAGCTCGCGACCAGAGTGGGCGGGGTGCTCATCGTTCCTCCTACGGCTCAGACCGTGACGTGGGCGACGGCGTCGCCGTTGAAGACTAACCGTGAGGAACGGGCCAGCAGGTCCTCGTGGGACACCTTCCAGGTGTGCGCACCCGGGTCGGCGCCGCGCACGGAGACGAAGTTCCAGCGGTCGGTCGAGTACACGCGTCCGCCGGCGGCGTGGATCTTCTCCAGGAAGGTCGTGTCGACCCGGCGGGGCAGATCCTCGAAGCGGGTGGCCAGGGCGACCTCGCGCGGGGTCAGGATGGTCCCGCCCTGCACCAGGCGCACGTAGCGGTGCTCGGAGTCCTCGAAACGCAGCAGCGTCGGGCCGGTCTCGTCGCCGATGTGGACGTAGTGGGCCCACTTCCCGACCACCTGCGCATCGGTGTAGTCAAAGGCCCGCACCAGGTCGGACAGGAAGTGCGGCGCGTAGTAGTTGTCGTCGTCCAGCTTGGCGACATAGTGACCGCTGGCTGCCTCCACGCCCATGTTCATCAGGGTGCCCAGCGTCTGGTCCTTCTGGCCCGGGACGACCGTGACGCGCTCCAGGCCGTGCTCGCCCTTGAGGCGGGCCAGCAGTTCGTCGTCCGGCACGAAGCCGTGCGGCACCAGCACCAGCTCGAGGTTGGGCTGCACTTGGGCGGCCATGAAGCGCCAGACATTGTCGAGCTGCTCGGGACGCATCGTCGGCACGATCACCGAGATCGACTGGTCGCGGTCGCGGGCGGGCAGCCCCACCGAGGTGAGCACGGTGTCGACGCGATCGCCGTAGGTGTGGGAGTCCATCACGCGGCGGTGCGCGCGCAGCGCCTGCCGGTCGCGCAGGTCGTCGTGCTTGAGCAGGTTGCCCAGCCGCACCTTGGTCTCCTCGGCCTCGTGGACGACCGTGATGTCGTCCCCGAAGAACTCCGGGATGGAGGCTGCGGGCGAGGAGACGACGGCGGTCTGCGCGGCGGAGAGCTCAAACAGCCGCCGCGGGCACATGGACGGGGAGCCGACCACCGAGTTGACGTTCAGGAAGACCTTGTAGGCGGTGTAGGCGGCCAGCATCTGCTCGTACGGCAGCGATCCGACGATGTTCGCGCGATACTTTATCGGGAACTGGTAGCGGGAGTCGTCGCGCTGCATCCGGGAGTAGATGTGCAGGCCCAAGGACCGCGCCGGGTCGAGCACATACTCCATCTGTGCACGCCGCTCGGGGTGCTTCTCCGCAAAGTAGGTGCCGGCGAAGGCCACCTCATAGGGACGCTTCGCGCCATTGCGGTCGTGACGGATGGGGTTGTGGATCCTCGGCTGGGCACCGAAGGGCAGCAGTCCGACGCGGTCATGGCCGAGGTCGCGGATGTAGTCGGGGATCACGCCGGCATCGACGGTGAAGACCTGGTCGAAGAGCTTGGCCGTCTCGATGAAGCGCGCGTAGTTGGGCGGGTCCTCCTTGTTCCAGAAGACCGAGGGCACGTCGTTGGTACGGCACCACTCGAGCAGCCCGACCAGGTCGGGATGCTGCTCGCCGGCCTTCATCGCGTTCTGCCAGGTGCCGTTGTTGCCACGCCAGGCGCTCTCGACGAACAGCAGCAGGGGCTTGGCTGCGGTGAGCTGCTCCTCCCAGCCCTTGCGCTGGACGGGCACCTGGCTCCACTCGTAGGTGAAGGCGAGCTCGCTGAAGGGGTCGAGGATGGTCGCGACCACCAGATCGGGACGCGCGATGGGGCCCTCGGGGAGCTTGAGCTTGGGCAGCGGGTACTTCGCGGGGCCGAGCGCGGCGACACGGTTCCTGGCCTCACGAGCCCGCTTCTTGGCCGAGCGGACGATCCGGGCCCGGGCCTCGGGATCGCTCGGGACGGCGAGCGCGACCCGCGCCTGTCGTTGCAGTTGACGGCGGATGTGGTCGGCGCGTGAGGCCACTTCGGCTCCAATCGGCTCGGGTAGGGGGAATGTCCCGCCTTCGCAGGATATCGGCTCGCACCGACACCACCGGCTCGTCATTGTTGCTGCTGAAGAACGGACGAAAATGCGGGCCTTAACGATCCAAACGCGGATCTGCCCCGCTGGCGTCCGATTCTCAGCCGGTCCCGGGTCGTACCAGTGCGCCGCAGGTGCCTGTGGAAGGATTCCCCCATGGCTGACCCCTCCCGCTTGGTGCGCAATGCGCCCGTCGCGTTGTCGGTGGTCACCAAGCACGCGGGTCGAGGACGCCAGGCGTTGTCGTCGGCCGTGCTGCGGGCACTGCCCCGCGGTGCCCGGTCCCGGGTGTCGGGTGTGGTCGGCCGCGTGGACCCCGTCGCGGCGCAGCTCGCGCTGGCCAGTTCCGGGAACACCAGCTCTGCCGTCGAATCCCTGATGGGGTTGGCCTCCCGCGGGGACGCGGCGCTGACGGTACGGGCTGCGGACGCCCTCCTGGTGCTGCACCGACCCGACCGGGCGCGGGAGCTGTTGGAGGCACTGCCCGAGCCCCGACCGTCCGGGTACGCCGTCGTGATGGCCAGCCTGCTGGCGGGAGAGGGACGCCTGACCGAGGCCCTGGGCACTCTCACGGACGCGAAGGGCGGGCGCGCCACCACCTTGCGTCGCCAGCTGTCGGGCGACCTGGACGCGCTGCAGACCAGTCGTCGGATCATCCCCTCGACGGGCTCGGGGAATGTGGTGGGTGAGGCAAGGAATGTGGAGCGGGTCATGCATCTGGTGACCACAGCCCTTCCCGAGGCCCAGAGCGGGTACACGGTCCGCACCCAATCGATCGCCGAGCAACAGGTGGCCGCCGGCATCTCGGCCGAAGTCGTCACCCGGGTCGGATTCCCGGTCGACCAGGGTCACCCCGCCGCAGCCCCCGCGGTCACCGTCCGCGGCGTCCGATACCACCGGCTGCTACCCGCCCGGCGCCTGCCGGCCGGCGCCGGATCGAGGCTCGACCTGGCCGTGGAACTGGTCGACGACTTGGTCGCCCAGACATGTCCCAGCCTGTTGCACGCCCATTCCAAGCACGACAATGCCCAAGTCGCCATCGCCGTGGCGCGCCGCCACGAGCTTGCGGTGGTATACGAGGTTCGCGGCTTCCTGGAGGAGACCTGGCGCACGCGCGGCGGTTCGGCCGACACCGACCAGTACCGCCTCTCCCGCCAGGCCGAGCTCGACTGCATGTTGGCCGCCGACCGCGTCGTCACGCTCAGCCGTTCGATGCGCGACCAGATGGTTGCCCGTGGCGTCCCGGCCGACAAGGTCGACGTCGTCCCCAATGCCGTTGCCGACGACCTGCTGGCTGAACCCGCCGACCGCGACGCCGCCCGTGCCGCGCTCGACCTTCCGTCCGATGCCCTGGTCGTCGGCTTCTCCGGCACCGTCAATGCCTATGAGGGGCTCGAGACCGTCGTCCGCGCCGTGTGCCAGCTGGACGACCCACGGGTGCACCTCCTGGTGGTCGGGTCCGGTCCGGCGCTGGCCGAGGTCCGTCGGCTCGCCCAGCCGTTGGGTGACCGCGCGCACTTCACCGGCCGGGTTCCCCACTCAAGGGTCCGTGAGCACCTGGCCGCGATGGACCTGTTCGTCGTCCCCCGTTCGCAGACCCCGGTGACGTTGCTCGTCCCACCGTTGAAGCACCTGGAGGCGATGGCCGCAGGCGTCCCCGTGCTGGCCAGCGACCTGCCCCCACTGCGCGAGACGGCGGACGACTCCGGCTGCCTGCACCTGGCACCGGCGGACGACGTCACCGCCTGGGCCGACGCCATCGCCGACGAGCTGGCCTCTGTGGACGCCCTGAGAGCGCGCGGGGCGGCGGGACGGAAATGGGTGCGCGAAGAGCGCACGTGGAGCCGGAACGCGCAGGCCTATCAAGTAACGTACTCAAAGGCGCGCACCGCCCCGACGGGGCTGGTCGCGCCATGAACAGTCCGGAGCGCTTCCCCAGCCCGGTCATGACTTCCAGGAGGTGTGCGACGACATGGCAGCAGATGCCCTGACGCCACCCATGCCGTCGACACCCGTCGCCGACATGACGCTTGACCAGCTGCAGGAGATCGCCGGTGGCAATGGTCTGAAGTCGGTGGGCAGCCGCCCGCCCTTCGGCCAGTACCTGAAGGACCTGTGGGGTCGGCGCAACTTCATCTGGACCCTCTCGTTGGCCAAGTACCAGGCGCGCAACGAGGGCCAGAAGTTCGGGCAGATGTGGGCGATCGTGAACCCGCTGCTGACGATCGCCACCTACTTCTTCGTCTTCGGCTTCCTGCTCAAGACCCACGGCGGCATGCACAACTACGTCGGCTACCTGTCGATCGGCATCATCATCTTCGGCATGACCGCCTCGACGATGACCAGCGGTTCGCGCTCGATCCTCAACAACACCGGTCTGGTGCGGGCGCTGCACTTCCCGCGCGCGGTGCTGCCGATCTCCAGCGTCGTCACCGAGCTGTTGGAGGCCGCGGTGAGCATCGCGATGCTGATGCTGATCGTCCCCTTCACCGGTGACCTGCCCCACCTCAAGTGGATCTTGCTCATCCCGGCGCTGATCATCCACGCGCTGATCCAGACCGGATTCGTGTTGATCCTGGCGCGCTTCGTGAACATGAGCGCCGACATCTGGAACCTGATCCCGGTGTTCACCCGCCTGCTCCGCTATGTCTCGGGCGTCTTCTTCTCGATCGCCTCGGTCACCCAGCACCACCCGCTGCTCTACTACCTGCTCGAGTACCAGCCCTTCGCGCTGACGCTGAGCCTGGTGCGCCAGGCGATGCTCGGTGAGTTCGCGGTCGACTGGAAGATGTGGGCAGCAGGCATCGCCTACGCGATCGTGCTGCCCGTCGCCGGACTGTGGATCTTCTGGCGCGACGAGGCAAAGTACGGACGGGGCTGAACCAATGGCAGACAAGCAACCGCAGTTGACGCAGCCCGCCCCGACCGTGATCCCGATGGAGCCGAACGACAACCCGCCCGCCGTCATCGCCTGGCACGTGGACGTCACCTACCAGGTGCTCGGCAGCAAGAAGCGTGGCGTCGCCACCGGCCAGGGCGAGAACATGGGCCTGAAGCGGCTCACCCAGCGCGAGCGTCAGATCGGTTCGGTGCGCTACGTGCCCGCCGTCAAGGACGTTTCGTTCGTGGCTCGCCAGGGCGAGAGCATCGGCATCATCGGCCACAACGGTTCCGGCAAGTCGACGTTGCTACGCTCCCTCGCCGGCCTGCTGCCGCCCACCAATGGACGGGTGTGGATCAAGGGCCAGCCCTCGCTGCTCGGAGTCAATGCCGTGCTGCTCAACCAGCTGACTGGCGAGCGCAATGTCTACATCGGTGGCCAAGCGCTGGGCATGACACCCGCCGAGGTCAGGGAGAACTACGACTCGATCGTCGAACTTGCCGATATCGGCGAGGCGATCGACCGTCCGATGGGCACCTATTCCTCCGGCCAGGGCGCGCGCCTGCGGTTCGCGATCTCGACGGCTTCTCGTCCCGACGTCCTGATGATCGACGAGGCCTTGGCCACCGGTGACTCGGCCTTCCAGAAGAAGTCGATGGCGAAGCTGCACGAGATCCTGGAGGAGGCCAGCACGGTCTTCCTCGTCTCGCACAGCGCGAACACGGTGACCGACATGTGCACCCGCGCCCTGTGGCTCGACCACGGACGACTCGTGATGGACGGCCCCTCGCAGGACGTCGTCGCCGCCTACGAGGCCCGCAAGCTGCCCGAGCAGTTCCTGGAACCGCAGGGCGAGTAGTTACAGACCCCTTCGACAGGAGCCGCCATGAGCAAGGTGTACCTGCACCGCCCGGACAATGTCCTCACCTATGGCCACACCAAGGACGCGCTGGCCCGCGCCGGCTACGAGATCACCGACGACCTCGCCGCCGCCGACTGGGCCCTGACCTCCTTCAACGACGCCCTGCCCGCGCTGGTGGGCAAGGTCCCGAAGGTGCTGGCCGCCACGATCGAGCCGCGTCCGTTGTTCGGACGTCCGCGCCGCGAGGTGGTGCAGGGAACCGACATCCGCACCTACGACCTGTCGCTGGGCGACTTCGCCGACGTGTGGCAGTTCTTCATCGAGTTCGACGACGCCCAGTTCGCCGACTTCGACTGGGGACGGGCGACGAAGCAGGCCTGCATGGTCGCCGGGAACACCCAGCAGAACTGGAAGCGGGTCGAGGGTGACCTCGTCCAGGCACGCTTGCAGCTGGCCCAGGAGGGCGTGGCGCGCGGACTGCTCGACATCTACGGCAAGGGCTGGGAGCCGCTGCCGACGCTCGGCATGCACCGTGGCGGTGACGGTGAGCGCAGCTGGACCCAGATCAAGATCGACCTGCTGCAGGAGTACCGCTTCAACTCGGCGCTGGAGAACACCTACCTGCCCGACTACGTGACCGAGAAGTTCTGGCACGCCGTGAAGGGCGCCTGCGTGCCGATCTACCTCGGCTCGACCTGGATGGACCGGCTGGTCGACCCCTCGCTGTACATCGACCTGCGCCGCCACGACAGCGCCGCGTCGGTCTACGACGAGCTGCAGGGCTGGGACGAGCCCCGCGCCCGCGAGGCCGTCAATGCCCTGCAGGCGCGGACGAAGGAGCTGTGCGAGCAGCACCGCGAGGGCATCCGCAGCCACCGCCGGCTGTGGGCGGAGCAGCTGGTGAACACGATGGTGGACGCCGACCAGCTCGCCGCCAAGGAGTCCGGCCCCTGGGCGACCATCTGGCCCGCGGCCGCCGGTGGGGCCAAGCCCACGGTGACCACGCCCCAGCCAACCACGCCCCAGCCGATCGCTGCGCCGACCAAGCCCCAGCCGGCACCGGCCGCGCCCAAGTCACCGTCCCAGCCCAAGGCCGCGAAGCCGGTCAAGGAGCCCTCGGCCAAGCGCGCGCTCAAGCAGGCCACGGACGCGAACCTCGTCGCCGCCCGCGCGACCCGCAAGGCAATAGTCCGCCGGGTGCAGAAGCTCCGGGAGCGCTGAACCGAGAGGCGACCAGCCGGATCAGTCCCCCGAGGGGCAGATCAGTCCCCGTCGACGGGGCTTGATGTGTCCCCCAGGGGCCTGATGCCTCAAAGGGCCTGGGTGCTCAGCGGGTGCCATAGCTGATGTTGTCGAACCAGGTGCGCCCGGCGGTCGTCCACCAGACCCCGCCGCGGTAGATGCCGACGCGCAGGTTCATCGAGTTGGGTACCGGATACTCGGTGCAGGCCTTCGTGTATCCGATGGCGTGCCCCTCGGGCAGCCGGGCGCGGGTGCGCACACCGTCCACCCAGATGCGCAGGAAGTTCCTGCTCGGGCGCGCCGGCTCGGCCCGGTACTCCACCTTGAAACGCACCCAACGCCCCTTGGCGATCGGCCCCCGGAAGATCTCCAGGCCGTGCGGACTGTCGGTGGCCTTCCAACCGAGCTTGTCGTTGCGCAACAGCACTTTGTACTGGAGCTTGTCGCTGGGAGTGCCCGACACCAGCTCGAAGGCCACCGGTGGGACGCCGCAGTTCGTCTGCTTCAACTGGGAGAACATCCACCACTGGTTGGCCTTCGGCGCGACCTGGTTGGCGGGCAGGAAGATGCTGTACTCCAAGACGTTCGCCCGGCCCATCGGGGCGGCGTCGACGACGATCAGCTCACTGCGCGCGTATCCGGTGCTCGCGCTGATCTGGGCGCGCACCGACGAGGGGGACCGCTCGCCCTTGGTGCGATCCACCACCGGGAAGAGCGACCTCTCGTTCGCCCCGCTGGCCATCTTGACGATCCGGAACTTGGCGCCACGCTCGAGGAGCAGAGCCTCGCCGGTGGTCGAGCCAGTGGTGCTGGCACCCTCCGCCGTGATCCTGGCGTACGTCACCGCCTGCGCGGGCACCGCCCCGACGCCCGACAGACATGCCGCTCCGGCCGTGGCCAGGACGACGGCGCGTCGCTTTCTGCGTGTTCTGGCAGCTTCCCCTCCGGTGGCTCTCACGACACGTGACGCTAGGCCCTGGACCTTGTTGCCTCAGTCATTGGAAGGCTGTTGGACAGCTGATCATCAGCGCAGCCGGGACGACAAACGCCCTCGCCGCCCGTGCGCGGCAACGCACCGGGCCCCGAACCCCTTGAGGG
>NZ_BAAAKI010000016.1:19832-113117 GCF_039527675.1 Luteococcus sanguinis | reverse complement strand
GGGGTTCGGGGCCCGGTGCGTCAGCGGGCGGGTGCGGTCAGCGCCAGGTGCCACGGGTGTCGACGACCTGCTTGCCTTCCAGGCGAGCGCGGTCCAGGGCCTTGAACTCCTTGTGGTCCACCAGCAACAGGACGACGTCGGCCGCCTCGAGTGCGGTGTCCAGGTCGGCCAGCTCGACGTTCGCGATCCCGGTGAGCTGCTTGGGCAGCTCGGTGACATTCGGCTCGACGGCCAGCACCTTCGCTGCGGGCAGGCGTTCGGCCAGCTTCTTGGTGATCGCGACGGCGGGGGACTCGCGCAGGTCGTCGATGTCGGCCTTGAAGGCCAGGCCCAGAGCGGCGATCGTCGGGGAGTCGTTGCCCTCGATCGCCTTGAGCACGTGGTCGATGACCCACTCGGGCTTGTCGTCGTTGACGACGCGCGCCGTGTGGATGAGCCGGGACTCCTGTGGCGCAGCCGAGACGATGAACCACGGGTCGACGGCGATGCAGTGGCCACCGACGCCGGGGCCGGGCTGCAGGATGTTCACGCGCGGGTGGTGGTTCGCCAGCTCGATCAGCTCCCAGACGTCGATGCCCATCTTCTCCGAGATCACCGAGAGCTCGTTGGCGAAGGCGATGTTCACGTCACGGAAGGAGTTCTCGGTCAGCTTCGCCATCTCGGCCGTGCGGGCGTCGGTGGTGAGCAGCTCGCCGGTGCAGAAGATCGCGTAGACGTCGCGGGTCAGCTCGGTCGCGGCGGGGGTCATGCCACCCAGCACGCGGTCGTTGGCGGCCAGCTCGACCATGATCCGGCCGGGCAACACGCGCTCGGGGGCGTGCGAGAAGTGGATGACCGGCTTGCCATCCTTGCCGTCAGCCGACAGGTCGGGACGCTCGGCGAGGATGACCTCGGCCATGTGCTCCGTGGTGCCGGGCGGGGAGGTCGACTCCAGGACGACCAGGTTGCCCTCCTTGAGCTTCGGGGCCAGCGCCTTGGCGGCGGCCTCGATGTAGGACACGTCCGCCTTGTAGCCCTCGGCGAAGGGGGTGGGGACGGCAACGATGAAGACGTCCGCCTCCGGGGTCTCCTTCTGCGCGGTCAGCAGGCCCTTGTCGACGACCTCCTTGAGGACGACGTCCAGACCCTCCTCCACGAAGGGGAGCTCCCCGCGGTTGACCGCGTCGACGTGGCGGTCACTGACGTCCACGCCGGTGACCTTGACGCCGTGCGAGGCGAAGATGATGGCGGTCGGCAGGCCGATGTAGCCCAGGCCGATGACGCAGATGCTGTTGACGGGTAGTGCCATGGGGTCATCCTTCGTGGATCGGGTGTTCGGTTGTCCCGGAGATTGGTTCCAGTGTCCCAGATGGCTGAACGCCACACCGCCGGGATGTGTTCACGTGCTGATCAGTGCTCGCCTCGCAGGCTGGCCGAGCCCTCGACGTTGACCGTGCGGGGCGCCGGACGGTCGACCGAGAAGTCCTCGATCCGCTGGCCGAGGCCGAGCAGCTGTTCGATCGCGGCCACCGTGCGGGACGCGGCCTGCCCGTCGCCGTAGGGGTTCTGGGCCTTGCTCATCGCGTCGTAGCTGGCCTGGGAGGTCATCAGGCGGGAGACCTCGTCGACGATCCGGGCCTCGTCGGTGCCGATCAGGCGCACGGTGCCGGCCGCGACGGCCTCAGGACGCTCGGTGTTCTCGCGCATCACCAGCACCGGGCGCCCGAGCGAGGGCGCCTCCTCCTGCACGCCGCCCGAGTCGGTGAGCACGATGTGCGCGGCATTCATCACGCGGATGAACTCGCCGTAGCTGAGCGGCTCGGTCACCAGGACATTCGGCAGGCCTTCGACGCTGGGCAGCACGGCCTCGCGCACCAGCGGGTTGCGGTGGGCCGGCAGCACGATCGTCATCTCGGGGTAGTTCTGCGCGATGGTGCGCAGCGCACGTCCGACGTTCTCCATCGCACCGCCCCAGTTCTCGCGGCGGTGGGTGGTGACCAGCAGGATCTTCTTGCCCTGCTCCACCAGCTCGGCCACCTGCGGGTGGCTGACCGGCGGGTTCAGGTCGAGCGTGGTGAACAGCGCGTCGATGACGGTGTTGCCGGTGACGACGATGTCGTCGGCGCTGATGCCCTCGCGCAGCAGGTTGTCGCGCGACTGGGTGGTCGGCGCCAGGTGCAGCGAGGTGATCTGGCTGACGATCTTGCGGTTCGCCTCCTCCGGGAAGGGCGACCAGATGTCACCGGAGCGCAGGCCGGCCTCCAGGTGCACCACCGGGATCTGGCGGTACATCGCGGCGATCGCGGCGGCGGCGACGGTGGAGGTGTCGCCCTGCACGAGGACGGCCTTCGGGGCCACCTGCTCGAGCACGGGGTCGATCCGGGCGAAGACCTTGGCCATCAGCGCGTTCAGCGTCTGGCCGGGTTCGAAGACATTGAGGTCGTGGTCGGGCACGATGCCGAACATCTCGTTGACCTGGTCGAGCATCTCGCGGTGCTGTCCGGTGACGGCGATCTCGCAGTGGAGGGTCTCGGAGGTCTCCAGTGCCTTGATGACCGGCGCCATCTTGATCGCTTCGGGGCGCGTGCCGTAGACGGCCAGAACGGTGGTGGTCATGTCGTGGGCTCCACATCTTGAAAGGGGACTGCACCGAACCTAGTACGTGTGCGCCCCGATCCGGTGGCGACTCCCCCTGCGCAGCCCCGACCATCTGCCGTCGGACCCCTGTTGGGGCTAGCGTTGCCCTCGGTTCGCAGCGCAGCGTGGGAGGCAGCATGGGTGCGGTTGACGCCTTGGACGAGTTCGTCGAGGTGGAACTCTCCGGCCTGCGCCGGACGGCCCTGTTGCTGACCGGATCATGGACGCGCGCCGACCGCGCCATCGAGGACGCGCTGGTCACCCTGCTGCGCAGGGGAACCGACTTCGCCGATGGTCCACGCGCGGTGACGGCGGTGCGCCGCGAGATGGTTGCGGCGCTCTCCTGCGCCGACTCACTGGTCGACAGCACGGCAGTTCGAGCCGTGAAGGGCCCTGCCCAGGACCCTTCCGACCGCCTGCTCACCGCGCTCGCGTCGTTGCCCGTCCAGCAGCGGGCAGCAGTGGTGCTGGGCTGGTTCGCCAAGGCCTCGGACGCGGAGGTCCAGGCCGCACTCGGCGTCGTGGACGCGGCAGCGCTGAAGAAGGAGTCAATAGCCAACCTGCGCGCCGAACTGACCCGTACCGGTGACCAACTGGTGCTCGAGGACGAGCTGGCGGACGGCTCCTTCGCCCGCCCCTCCGATCCCCCGAGCGACCCCCCACGCTCCCCGTCCGAACCACCACGATCCCCGTCCGACCCACCACGTTCCCCGAGCGACCCACCACGCTCCCCGAGCTTGTCGAGGGGTGACGCATGATCATCCGCCTCGCCCATGAACTCGACCGCGCCAGCGACGAGCACCATGCGCCAGCCACCACCAGCGCGGAACAGGTTCGCGCCCGGGTGGCCCGCCAGCGAGCCCGGGTGCGCAACCGGGTGCTCGCCGCACTCGCCGCCCTGGCATTGGTGATCGGGCTGGTCGTCTGGTTCCGTCCAACGGTCCGGTTTGGCCCCGCGCCGGCTCCCACACCCACCCCGAAGAGCTGGTGGCAGACCAACTACCACGAGAGCGCCTCGCCCCTGGACGGGCTGGAAATGCCGGACGACGAGGTGAACCGCCGCTGCTCGGTCACCGCGCCAGAGGTTCTCGGACCCTCAGACTTCGAGTTCCGGGGCCCCGGTGCCATCGTCCACGTCTTCGAATCCTCCGAGTACCTGCCCACCCTGAACGAGCAGGTCGACCCAGACGGGACCACGTGGTCCAACTGGGACTACGACGAGTCCCACTCCCGCGCCTGTTACCTGGGTTTCGAGACCACCGGCAACGGCAAGCAACTCACCGCCGACCTGCTGGCCGACGACTCCACCGACTGGAAGACGCTGTGCCGCGACAGTTCCGGCTTTCCCTTCGCCGCCCGCTGGCACGTCGCGAGCTCTGCGCTCGACCCACTGGATGGCAGTCGCAGCGTCGCCCTCTACTCAGACTTCGGGGCGTTGGCGCGGTGCCAGCTGATTCCGAATGGGACGGCTGCCGGGGTTGACTTCATTCCCCCGTCCACGGACGTGTACTACGCCTGCCCGGACCCGGGGCTGGCAGCCGTCGCCGTTGACGCACGAGGCTCCAAGAACATGGTCACCAGGGTGAACTTCAGCACGGTCAGCTTCGTGCGCGACGAACGCGGCGAGCTGACCAGGGCCACCCAGCTCCGTGCGACCGTGGTGGGTGGCGGCATCACCACGACCTTCCCGATCAACAACGGAATCCTGGTCACCAACCGGGTGCTCGACCTGCCGACTCCCCTGCCGGAGGACCCCGACGGCGCCCGGATCCCCGTCAAGGTGGCCCTGCTCGACGATGCCGGCACGGTACTGCGCACCTGTACGGTGCAGTGATGGCCACGGACCTCCCCCTCGAGCTCGGTCGCGCACCCGTCCGCGACCTGGATCCCCTGCTCTGGCACGACATCTGCAAGTTGCGCGCGGACGTCTTCGTCATCGAGCAGGCGTGCATCTATCCCGACCTGGACGGGCGTGACGTCGAGCCCGGCGCCCAGATGGTGTGGGGCACCCGGGGCGGCGAGGTCGTGGCCACCGCTCGAATCCTGCGGGAGACCGACGCGATCAGGATCGGACGGGTCGCCACCGCGCTCAGCGTCCGCGGCACCGGCGTTGCGCAACAACTGTTCGCCTTCGCCCTCGACCAGTGCGAAGAACTCGCACCGGGAGCGCCCGTCGTCCTCAATGCGCAGGCGCCGTTGGAGGGCTGGTACGCGCGTTTCGGCTTCCGCCGCGACGGGGACGACTACGACGAGGACGGCATCCCGCACGTCCCGATGCGGCGCGGCTAGTCGTCCGTCCGCTGGGTTCGCCCATGCTCCACCTCAACCGGCACTGCAGGCACTCCTGTGAATTGTCGGTGCGGGCGGATAGCGTGACCACGTGAATCTGGAAAAGGTGCTCTTCGGTTTCTTCGTGCTGCTCGCAGCGACGATCAACTTCGGGTTCTTCCTCGGCGACATGTCGAACCCGCACCTGCACAATGGGTGGGAGCTCTACCTCGCCGTGGTCGTCAACCTCGTCGCCACCATCCTGAAGCTCGGCGACCGCACCCAGATCGGTGCCATCCACCTGGCCACCTCGTTGGTGGCCGACATCCAGCTGATCGGCGCCACCGCCTTCTACGTCTACGCGACGCAGGTCTCGTCCGCCGGGCTGGACATCCGGGCGATCTCCTCGGTCGTCTCGCTGTCGGGCGGTGCGCTGCTCGCGAATGCCGTCTCGATCGTCCTGCTGGTCGCCGAGACCGTCTCCTACCGTCGCCGCTGAGGTCTGACCGTGGGCAATCCCCTGCTGATGCTCAACTCCCCGCCGTGGCGCGCGGGTGATCGCAGGCTGCGCCGCGTCGCGGTGGAGGTGCCCACCGAGGTGCCCACCACCGCCGCCGTCTTCCTGGTGCTGCGCCGGCTGCGCTGGCCGCTGGTGATGGTGCTGGGGGTGTTCGCCATCTCCGTGTTCGGGTTCACGCTGATCCCCGGCGTGGACGACCAGGGCAATCCCTACCGGATGACGCCCTTCGACGCCTTCTACGTGATGGCCTACACCGCACCGACGATCGGCTTCGGCGAGACGCCCTACGCCTTCACCGTCGCCCAGCGGATGTGGATGACGGTCTGCATCTTCATGTCGGTGACGATCTGGGCCTACGCCCTCGGTGCCACCTTCGCGATGCTGCAGGAGCCGGGTTTCCGCAAGGCGCTGTCGATGCAGCGCTTCCACCGGCGGGTGGAGTCGATGCGCGAGCCCTTCATCCTGATCGCCGGCTACGGCCAGGCAGGTCGGACGCTGGCCCTGGCGCTCGACCAGCTGGGGCGCCGGATGGTCATCCTGGACGAGGACCCCGGCCGGATCGACGTGCTGGTCGCCGACCAGCTCACCGCCGACGTTCCGTCCTTGCAGGGAGACCCGCGCAACCCCGGGATCCTGGGCCTGGCCGGTCTCGGGCACCCCATGTGCGAGGGCGTGATGGCGATGACCGACAAGGACGAGATGAACCTCGCCGTCGTCATGTCGGCCCACCTGTTGCGTCCCGAGATCCCGGTGATCACCCGGTGCAGCCAGCGGGAGAACGTCCCGCGGCTGGAGGACTTCGGACCGCAGGCGGTGATCAATCCCTTTGATCGCTTTGGCCACTACCTGGTGATGGCCCTGTCGAAGCCCGTCACCTACCAGTTGGCCTCCTGGCTGCTGGACGAACCCGGCACCCCGCTGCCGAAACTGCACTGCGAGCTGAGCCACGGACGGTGGATGGTCGCCGCGGACGGACGCTTCGGCGCCGAGGTGACCCGAGACCTGCGGGCAGCCGGGCTGCAGGTCGAGGTGGTCGACCCATCGGCCGGCCTGCCCGACGTCAGCGAGATCGTCGGCTTCGTCGCCGGCGCAGAGAGCGACACCACCAACCTGTCGCTGGCCGCGCACGCCCGGCTGGAGAACCCCGAGGTCTACCTGTCGGTACGCCAGAAGGTCGTGTCCACCGCACCGCTGCTGGAGGCCTTCGAGCCCGACCAGGTCTTCGTCGCGACCGACCTGGTGGCCTTCGAGACCCTGGCCCGGGTGGAGGCGCCGCTGTTCTGGGGCTTCATCCAGCACGTCCACGAGCAGACCGACGAGTGGTCGGCCAAGGTGCTCAAGGACATGCAGGCCCGGCTGGGCAACTACTCCCCAACCGCCATCAAGCTGGTGCTGGACGGACGTGGCGCCCCGGCCGTCTGCCGCTGGCTCGACAAGGGAAACACCTTGACGCTCGGGCAGCTGCTCAGCGACCCGGACGACCGTGACCAGCCGATCGACGTCTACCCCTCCGTGCTGGTGCGCGACGGGCTCACGCAGTTCGTCCCGGACCTCCGCACACCCCTGCAGGTGGGCGACGAACTGGGTCTGCTGGTGCGCACCCGCGGCAACACCTCGCTCTCGCACAATGTCTTCCACGACGAGGCAGTCGAATATCTGGCGACCGGCGAATCGGTCCCCTCGACCTGGTTGTGGCGCCAGTTCCGGGACCGCCGTCGCAACCGAGCCTGAGCCGGCGGTTCCCGGCTGGTGCTCCGGCCGACCCCTGGGGGCCATCCCGGCGGCCGCAGGCTGGCAGTCCCTCGCCGCCACGACCGTGCGACCGGCCAACTGCTGCTGAAGAACGGATGCCAGCCGTCCAGATCGGCGAGTGGAACGTGCAACAGCCCCGATTCGTCCGGTTTTCAGTCAACCCCTCCCCGACCGACTATCCGCCGGGACGGAAGGCGGACCCCATGGACTCCAGCGCCCCGTCCGCGATCGGGAGCGTGCCCTCGCGGGCGGCCTTCACCAGCGCTGCGTGATCGGCCTCGTTCTGGTCTGCGTACAGACGCGCGAACTTCACGAAGGCGTCGGTGGCCTTGCCGCCCCCGCCCAGGTAGCCCGAGATCATGGAGGCTCCGGCGGTGCGGGCGTGGCCCTTGCCCAGCAACGCCCCGACGATGCCGGCGTAGTCGGCCAGCGCCCCGGGCCCGATGTCATTGAGGGGGATCGTCCCCTTCATGTTGCGGAACATCCGTACGTAGTAGTCGCGCCCATCGATCCGGCTCCAGCCCAGCAAGGGATCGGACGTCGACTGCAGCGCCTGCTGGTACTCGACCACACGCTGGCCCTGGTGCGAGTGCCGGGGGACGTCGCCGTGCACATAGGGTGCCAGCACTGACCGCCTGGCCTCCTTCAGCTGCAGGAAGAGCACGTCGTCGGGGCTCGACCCCTCGAGCAGCGCGACATAGGCGCGCAGCCCCACCGACCCGACTCCGACGACCTTGTGGGCGATGTCGACCAGGTGGTAGCCGCCCACCACGCGACGCCAGTGCGGCGCCAGCGACCACAGGTAGTCGTCCAGGCCGACGGCAACGGCGTTGTACTCGTCGTCGTGCAGCCGGGTGATCAGCGGCGGCTCCTCGACGATGCGGCGGTTGCCCTGCTCGTCCTGTTGGGTGAAGCGCGGCAGCGCGCGGTCACTGGTGCGCTTGCGGGCGGTCCGCGCCGACCGGACGATCGCCTCCCGCAGGGAGGTGTCCTGGGCCCGGTCGCGCAGGGTGTCGACGTCGAGGCGCTCGAAGGAGCGGCGCAGCAGCGGTTGGGTGGCGAGCTCGGCGATCGTCGACCGGTAGCTCGCGACGCAGTTCGCCACGGCGTCGGCGCAGTTCTGCTCGGAGTAGCCATTCTCGCGTCCGGCGCAGACGACGGCCGTGGTGAGCCGGCGCAGGTCCCACTCCCAGGCGCCGGGATGAGCCTCGTCGAAGTCGTTCAGGTCGATCACCTGCGCGCCCTCGGGCGAACGGTAGAAGCCGAAGTTGCCCAGGTGCGCGTCACCACAGACAACCGGCCGGATCCCGGACGCGGGCAGGTGTGCGACGTCGTGCGCCATCACGACCGCCGACCCCCGAAGGAAGCCGTAGGGGGAGCTGGCCATCCGGCCCACCCGGACCGCCACCAACTCCGGGACCCGTCCCTCGTGCGAACCGCGGATCAGGTCGATCGGGTCCGCCGAGCGCACCGAGGGGTCCCAGTCTGCGAGCGATCGCACGGGCACCTGCTCACGCAGGGACCGCCCGAAGGCGACACGCTCCTCGCGGCTCGTGGTGCGATGGCGCAGCGACTCGAACTGGGCGTTGTCCGTCTTGGGGTGAACGGGGTGACCGATGTGTGGCATGGGCGCTCCTTTTTCGCCGCCAGACTAGTGCTCTGGGCACAGCCGGGTGACCTGCCCACAGCGGAACCCCGGGCCGAGAGCGTGCCCCCCACCAGCACGCTCAGACGTTGGCCGGCACCTGCGTCCCGGCCCCGCGACGACGGACGTGCACCTCGGGCTCGGCGCCCTCGGCCACGTCGCTCGAGGGGGCAGCTGCGCTGTCCGTGGCATGGTCACAGCCACCGCAGGACGAGCCACAGCCGGCACCCACGGCCGATCCGCAGGCAGCCACGTCAGCAGCACCATGGCCAGCATGACCGTGCTTGGCACCGCGCGCGCTGAGCAACTCCATCGGGTCGATCTCCTCACCGTCCGCACCCTGCACGGTGAAGCCGAGGTCGGCCAGCATCCGCAGGTCGGCGTCACCGGCCTGTCCCTCGCTGGTCAGGTAGTCGCCGAGGAAGATCGAGTTGCAGATCTCGAGTGCCAGCGGCTGCATGGAGCGCAGGTGGTACTCGCGTCCGGCGGCGGCGCGCACCTCGACGTCGGGGCAGACCAGCCGCGCCATCGCCAGGATGCGCAGGCAGCGCTGGGGGGTGAGTTCCTGGTGGCCATGCAGCGGGGTGCCCTCGAAGGGGAGCAGGAAGTTCACCGGCACCGAGTCGACGCCCAGCTCCCGCAGCGCGAACAGCACGTCCACCAGTTCCTCGTCCGTCTCGCCCATGCCGGCGATCAGGCCGGAGCAGGGCGAGAGTCCGCCGCGCTTGGCGGTCTCGACGGTGTCGACGCGGTCGGAGTAGCTGTGCGTGGAACAGATCTCGGCGTAGTTCGACTCGGCCGAGTTGAGGTTGTGGTTGTAGGCGTCCGCACCGGCCTCGTGCAGGGTGCTGGCCTGCTGTTCGGTCAGGAAGCCGAGGCAGGCGCACACCTCGACCTCGGGGTTTTCGGCCTTGATGTGCCCGATGATCTGCCCAACGCGGTCGACGTCCCGGTTCGACGGGCCACGACCCGACGCGACCAGGCAGACGCGGCGCGCGCCGCCCCCGACGCCCGCCGTGGCGGCGGCGGTGGCCTGCTCGGTCGACAGCCAGCTGTACTTCAGCACGCCGGTCTTGGCGCCCAACGACTGCGAGCAGTAGGAGCAGTCCTCGGGGCACAGGCCCGACTTCAGGTTGACCAGGTAGTTCAGCTTGACGCGGCGTCCGAAGAACTTCCGGCGGACCGCCGAGGCGGCGGCCACGACGCCCATCAGTTGGTCGTTGCCGCTGCCGAGCACGGCCAGCGCGTCCTCACGGCTGATCGAGGTGCCCGACAGGGCGGTGGCGGTGATCTGGTCGAGGTCCAAGGTGGTCATGTCAGCTCCTGGGTTGTGGGCGGGATGAGGGTGAGCGGATGGTCAGGTCTGGGGACGTGCAAGGGGGCGTGCGGAGAGCTTCTGGACGAGCAGGACCGTCGCGCCGACCGCCAGCCAGACGAGCCCGACGGAGCGGGTGAGGCCCTCGGTCTGGCTGAGTGCGAACAGCAGGGCGACCGAGCCGAGCAGCGGGACGAGAAGGTGTGCGACGAGTCGACCGCTGCGCTCCTGGTTCCAGCAGCGCCACCACACCGCGGCGTGCAGGAAGACATAGCTGGACAGGGCCCCGAAGGTCACCAGCGAGGTGACCAGCTCCGCGCGTCCGGCCAGCGCGACGCCGAGGACGAGTGCCAGCGCACCCGTGGTGAGCACCGCGGCGCGCGGCACCCCGGTCTCGGTGGTGGTGCCGAGGAAGCGGGGCAGGACGCCATCGCGTCCCATGGCGAAGAGCAGACGGGCGGTGGACGCGTGCGCGACGACCAAGCAGGCGAAGATGGCGACGAAGGCATTGGTGAGGGTGAAGACGACCGAGAACCAGCTCGGGGCCACGGCGTCGACCGCGTGGTAGAAGGCGCGGGTGGTGGTCGTCCCCTTCGCGAAGGCAGCGTCGGGGCTGACCAGCGCGGCGGCCCAGACCTGCAGGCAGAACAGGACGGTGACCACACCGAGCAGCACGGTGGTGGCCCAGGCGACGGCCCGTCCGCCGCCCTTGGCCTCCTCGTTGAGGGTGGCAACGGCGTCGAACCCGAGGTAGCTGAGCGCGGCGATCGAGACCGCCGACAGCACCCCGGCCGGTGTGACCCCGGCGCGCCACAGCGGTGCTGCGCTCAGCTGCACCTCGCCGCTGCTGACCGCTGCTGCGACGAAACCGAAGAAGGTGAGCATCACGGCCATCTGGATGGCCAGCAGCACCAGCCCGGCCCGGGTGGTGACGGTGATGCCGAAGACGTTCAGCAGCACGGACGCGAGCACGAAACCCAGCGTGAACACCACGACGGGGATGCCCGGGATGGAGTGGGCCAACGCCAGCGAGGCGAGGATCACCAGGAGTGAGGGCATCATCAGGTAGTCGAGCAGGATCATCCAGCCGGCGATGAAGCCGAGGTGCTCTCCCGCCCCATGGCGGACGTAGCCGTAGACCGATCCGGCGGTCGGGAAGCGGAGCGCCATCTCGCGGTAGCTGACCGCTGACAGCCCCATCACGATGGCGGCGACGGCGTAGACCAGCACCGGGACACCGCCGGAGCGGTTGACGACCGGCCCGAAGACGGCCACCGGCGCCAGCGGGACGAAGAACAACAGCCCGTAGACGAGCAGGGACCCGAAGCCGAGCTGGCGGTGCAGCTGCGGCTGATAGCCCAGCGCCTCGACCTCGTCATGGGCGGGGGCCGTGGTCTCGGTGGCTGTGAACTCGGCGGCGGTCATCGGGTCTCCTCGGGGTCGAGCCAGCTGGAGGCGAGGGCTTCAGGGGAGGCACCGGAGCCGGCGCGCAGCGCGCCCAGCAGGGGTACACCGGTGAAGTCGGCGAGCTCGGCGATGTTGCAGCTCTCGGCCAGGTCGGGCGCGACTCCGGCAACACCGGGCCAGGAGCCGACGACCAGTCCGGCGACGGCGTGCCCCCGAGTGGTGATCGCGTCGCAGGTGAGGCGGGAGTGGTTCAGCGTCCCCAGCCCCGGCCGCGCGACCACGACGAAGACGGGCGGAGTGCCCAGTGTCGTGAGCGCGTCCGCGAGCTCCAGCAAGCCGTCCCCGACACCGTCGAGCCCGACCGTCACTCCGCCGGCACCCTCGACCAGGACGAGCTGGTGTTCGCGGGCAAGCGCCGCCAGGTCGCGCGCGACGTCCGCCATCGGGGCCAGCGTGACGCCGGCACGGCGGGCAGCCGTGGTGGGCGCCAGCGGTTCAGGCAGCCGGACGAACTCGAGGCAGCGTTCGGGCGCGAGTCCGGACAGGCGTCCGACGAGTTGGACGTCCCCCTCCTCGCCGGGCTCGAGCCCGGTCTGGGTGGGCTTCACGACCACGAGGTCGGTGCCGTCGGTAAGCAGTTGGCGGGTGAGTTCGGCGGTGACGATCGACTTACCGACGTCGGTGTCGGTGCCGGTGATGATGACGATGCCGCTGGTCACGGGCAGTTTCGTGGTCATGCCGCCTCCTTGGTGGTGCGTTGCACGTTCGCGAGGACGGCAGCGGTGATCGCGCCACAGACGCGGTCGAGTTCCTCGGGGGTGATGACGAAGGGCGGCATCGCGTAGACGAGGTCGCGGAAGGGCCTGATCCAGGTGCCGTGGTCCAGCGCGGTGCGGGTGGCCAGTGGGACGTCGACAGCGCCCTGCAGCTGGACCGCCGCCGTGGCGCCGAGGACACGGACCTCGCGCACCCCGGGCACCTCGCGCAACCCTCCGAGCCCGCGCTCGAAGCCGTCCGTGATCGCGGCGACCGGCTCGCGCCAGGCTCCGGACGCGATGATCCCCAAGCTCGCCGAGGATGCGGCGCAGGCCAAGGGGTTCCCCATGAAGGTGGGTCCGTGCATCAGGGCGCCACCCGGACCGGCGTCCAGCTCGGCGGCCAAGGCGTCCGTGGTGATCATCGCGGCCTGGGTGAGGTAGCCGCCGGTCATCGACTTGCCGACCACCAGCACGTCCGGAACCACCTGGGCCCAGTCGCAGGCGAAGAGTTGCCCGGTGCGTCCGAAGCCGGTCGCGATCTCGTCGGCCACCAACAACAGCCCGCGCTCGGTGGCCTGCGCGCGCAGCCACGCCAGCGCGATGGGCGACCAACCCCACATGCCACCCGCGCCCTGCAGCACCGGTTCGACGACGATGGCGCACAGCTCGTCCTGGTGTTCGTCGAGCACCTGTGCGGCCGCGCTGCTCCATGCGTCCACGGCGTAGGCCTCGGCACCAAAGCGGGGCGGGCGGGGCAGGAAGACCTGTGTCGGCAGGGAATCGGCGAACATCGCGTGCATCCCGCCACCGGGGTCGCAGACGCTCATCGCGCCGAGCGTGTCGCCGTGGTAGGCCCCCGTCAGTGCGGCGACCCTGAGCCCGCCACGGCTACCGGCGGAGCTGCTTGCTCGGCAGATCGCGACCTGACGGACGAACTTGAGCGCCACCTCCATCGCGACCGAGCCGGAGTCGGCCAGGAAGACCCGGTTCATGCCCGCTGGCGCGAGGTCGACGAGCTGCTCGGCGACCCGCACCGCAGGCTCGTGGGTGAGTCCGCCGAACATGACATGGCTGAAGCGGTCGACCTGGGTGTGCAAGGCCTCGTCCAGCACCGGGTTGCGGTAGCCGTGCAGCTGGCACCACCACGACGCCATCGCGTCGACGGCCTCGATGCGTCGCTTCCCGTCGTCAAGCACCAATGTGCTGCCGGACGCCTCCTCGACGACCGCGAAGACGGACGAGGGCTTCGAGGGGGCATAGGGGTGCCACAGGTGCTCGGCGTCTCGAGCCAGTAGACCGGTGGCGTGCTCCATTGCATCCTCCTCATTGCGGATGCATGATTTCTACACCCCGACTTGAACACTGTTCAAGTCGGTTCCCACCAGCCCGGATGCTGGGACGCTGTCAGGCGTCCGAGAGCTGCGCGATGGTCGCGGCGGCACGGCGCACCGCGCCGCTGGGGACGGTCGCCACCAGGTCGTCCAGGAACTCATACCGCCGCCGCATGGACGCGACGAGGGTCCGCGGCAACGAGCAGATCCGCTCGTCCTTCCCGTCGCGCACCTTGTGCCACCAGTCGGCGATGTCACCCCAGCCGGGCGCGGCCAGCGAGCCGCCCACCTGTTGCACCGACAACGACGAGCACAATGCGGAGAAGGCGAGTCGTTGGTCCAGAGGCCAGCCGGCGAGCGAGCCGAGCACCAGCGCCGCGCAGAAGACGTCCCCCGCCCCGGTCGGGTCGACGGCACGGACGCGTAGTGCCGGGACGACCGCTTCCTCGCCGGTCACCGAGTCGATCGCGCGGGCCCCGTTCGGGCCCTCGGTGACCACCGCCAGGGGGACCCGGTCGGCGATCGCGTAGAGCGCGTCCGAGGGGGTCTCGGTGCGGGTGTAGGCCATCGCCTCCAGCTGGTTGGGGGTGAAGGCATGGCAGTACTGCAGTTGGTCCAGGACGCTCGTGTCCCGGACGCCGGTCTGGTCGAAGCCGACGTCGGCGAACAGCAGCGAGCCCTGCGCGCGGGCCTGGTCGGCCCAGGTCGGGTCGGCGTCGTCCCCGATCGGGGTCTCGGGGTGCAGGTCGACGATGCACGCCCGGGCCGCGGGAGGGGTGCCGATCATCTGGGACGCGGGCTGCGGCGCCGGGTGGCCGTGGGTGACCATCTGGCGGTCGTCCCCGACGGCCATCGAGACGGTCACCGGCGAGTGCCACTCGGGGTAGCGGGCGGACGCTGACAGGTCGACGCCCTCCTGGTCGCGCAGGGTGCGCCAGCAGAACTCGCCGTAGTCGTCGGTGGAGAAGGCGGCGCCCAAGGAGGTCCGCAGGCCGAGCCGGGAGGTGGCCACGGCCAGGTTCGCGATGCCGCCCGGGCATGAGCCCATGCCGTCGCTCCAGATCTCCTCGCCTGGGCCGGGCATCTCGTCCATGCCGGTGAAGATGATGTCCAGGAAGACCATCCCGTGCAGGAAGACGTCGAAGGCCGGCGCGTCGGGCGCGCGGAGTTGGGCGAGCGGGTCGAAGGTCACGAGACCCATCCTCACCCACGCCGGCGCCGGGCAATGGCAGCCGGACGGGCGTTCAGCGAGCCTTCACCTGCGAGACCGGTCCTCATGCCTGGCTGGCCGCGGCGTGCGCGTGTCGATGGTGCGCGTCCGGGTAGTGCGCGGGGGGTCAGTGGCTGTGGGAGCTGGGGTGCGCGCGCTCGCCCTCGGCATGCGTCCCGTCGCCGTGCTCCCCATCACCATGTTCATGGTCGATGCCCTCGGTGTGGTCGAAGTCGTGGGTGAGCTGGTTGATCCGCTCCCACGTGGGCCCGTCGACGCCGACCGCTGCGGCCGGGAAGAGACCGTTCTCCTCGTGGTCGATGTGGTGGCGCAGCGCCACCTCGAAGGCCGGGTACTCGTCGAGGTCGCCGTCCATGATGCGTTCCAGCTGCTCGTCCAGGCTGGAGTGCTCGTCGCACAGCGAGTCGATGGTGGCGGTGTAGTCGGGGTCCTTGCGCATCTCGTGGAAGAGCCCCGCCTCCTCGGCCTTGGTGTGTGGCCACAGGGTGTTCGCGAGCACCAGTCCGGCCTGTCCGACCTTCTCGAGGTCCTTGGTGGCGACGGCGCGGCCGAAGTCACCGAGCAGGTCGACGACCGTGTAGTGCTCCTCGCTGAAGCGACCGATCACGTCGATGGAACGACATCCGCAGTACTCACACATGGGTTGCACCCTACGCCCGCACCTTCGCAGCCCCAGTGGCGAGGGATCCGCCCGCCAAAATCGCCACGTGAGAGCAATCCGGTCCCACGGCGGAACCGGATTGCCCTCACACGGCATCCTTGGCGGAGCCAGGCGACGGGACTCGCGTCAGGAGGCCTGCTGGGTGTAGGGAACGCGGACCCAGCTCAGCGGCTCGCCCTTCTTGGAGGGGTTCACCGTGAACATCAGGTAGTCCTTGTTGTTGCTGGACCCGTCGGTGGTGATGCGGGTGAGATTGCTGGAGCCGGTCACCCCATAGAAACCCAGCCACTTCGAACCGTCGGCCAGCGGCTGGTCGACGTTGTAGACGTGGCTGTCACCGTTGATGAGGTAGGTCTTGCCACGGAAGGCGTTCGACTCGTCCACCAGCGTCTGGACCAGCGGCTTGAAGGCGGAGTTGTCCTTCCACTGCACGTCGTAGGTGGGGTCGAACATGTCGGCCTGCAGCATCACGACCACGGCCTTGTCACCATTGCGACGGGCCGCGGCGAAGGCGTCGTGCACATTCTCCACTGCGGCCGTCATGCGCTGGGCCTGGTCGGCGGCCTGCTCGCTGGTCACGGAGGTGTTGCCGATGCCGTCCCAGACGTTCAGGTCGTCGTTCGAGCCGACGACGTGGACGGTCGCGAAGCTGACCCCCGCGCGCTCCAGACGGACGTTCTCGGGGACACCTAGGTAGGACTGGCTGGTGACCGTCGCGGGGTTCTGGCCCATCGTGCTGCCGGGGTTCGCGAAGAAGGTCTTGCGGTCGAGGGCGAGGCGGTCGAGCGGGTTGTACGCACCATTGTTCGCGCGATGGCAGTCGGTCCACTCGTTGTCGCCCGGGGTGTAGACGAAGGGGTTCACGAAGCGGTCGAAGTCGCTCTTGATCAGGGCGTAGTAGGGGTCGTCGCAGCGCGTCGAGCCGTTCTTGATGTCACCGACGTGGAAGGTCATCTTCGGGTTGGCGGCGTTGATCTGGTCGATCCAGCTGGGGAACAGCTTGATCTGCGCATCGCCGTAGGGGACGTCACCGATGACCGCGAAGGTGTACGGGTTCTTCGTGGTGGACGGGTGATCACCCTGGCGGTGGACGGCCGCATTGGACGACTGGGCCGCCTGGACGAGGGCTGGGGCGGGTGCCAAGGCAACGGCCGCGCCGAGGGCGACGGCGGCGGCACCGCGGGCGAGATGGGTGCGGAACATCGGTGGGGCTCCTCTCACGCGAGCCGCCACTCTGACGGCCCCGGAGCACTCAAGCGACCGTCTCGGACATCCACGTAATGCTTGGACAGCCGAACAGTGAACTGCGTCCGCCAAAATCGCCACGTGAGAGCAATCCGGTCCCACGGCGGGGCCGGATTGCCCTCAGCGGGCGTTCCTGGCGGAGTTCAGTCGGACGACTTCGACGGACGACCGGGACCGCGCGGCTCGGGGACGTCCTTGGGCAGGCGCCCCGCTTGGCGCAGGGCGTCGCGCAGCACCAACTCCACCTGGCCGTTGACGCTGCGCATCTCGTCCGCGGCCCATTTCGTGAGCGCTTCATGCACCTGGGGCGACATCCGCAACAGCAGCTGCTTGCGCCCGGCGCGAGCCATCGGCTCGACACCCTTCTTGTTGGGCACGCTCAGTACAGCGATCCGGTGTTGATGACCGGCGCCGACTGCTGCTCCGAGCACAGCACCACGAGCAGGTTGGAGATCATGGCGGCCTTGCGTTCGGGATCGAGCTCGATGTCCGATTCCTCGTCGAGCGTCCGGACAGCCTGCTTGGCCATCTCGGTCGCCCCCTGGACGATCACCTGGCGCGCGGCCAGCACGGCCTGGGCCTGCTGGCGGCGCAGCATCGCGGAGGCGATCTCTGCGGCATAGGCGAGGTGGGAGATCCGCACCTCGACGATCTCGACACCGGATACTGCGACCCGCTCGGCCACCTCGTGCGCCAGTTCCTGGTTGACCTGGTCGGTGGCCTCGCGCAGGGTGATGACCGAGCGCTGGCCCGCCTCCGAGAGCGAGTGGTCGTCATAGGGGTGGCTCATCGCGACATGTCGCAGCGCCGACTCGGCCTGCTTGCGGACGAACTCGTCATAGTGCTCGACCGCGAAGGCAGCCTTGGCGGTGTCGGCGACCTGGTAGACGACGATGGCACCGATCTCGATCGGGTTGCCGTTGGCGTCGTTGACCTTGAGCGGGGCGGTCTCGAAGTTGACGGCCTTCACCGAGATATTGCGTGCGACGGTGAACGGGACCGTCAGGTTCAACCCGGTATTGCGGACCGTGCCGAGGTAGTGGCCCAGGAACTGGACCACCCGCGCGTCACCGGGGTTCACGATCGTCAGGCCGGTCAGCCCGATGGCTGCCAACAGCACGACGCCGGCCGCCGCGACGACCTGGATCGGGTGTTCGTTCATCAGCCCATTGGCCATGAGCAGCGCGGCCGCGATGAGCGCCAGCACGCACAGCAGCAGCACCCACGCGCCGCCAATGCTCCACGCGCGTCGCTCGGCGACGTCGACACGAATGCCGGCGTGACCCACCGGACGCGTGCTGATGGGAACCTCGTCGGGTGCCGGTGCGGAGTCGAGGGTCGGGGTCTGGCTCATGGTTGCGCCTCCGGGGAAGTGGCTCGCCGAGGAAGTGGCGATATCAAAGTGATATCACATTTCGGCTGACGTGGAGCCGCCCCGAGAGGATCTTCAGCCAACCGGGCCGGGCTGCACGATGCGCGTCCCCGCGTCCCAGTCGAGCACCAGGCTGGACCTCTCCCCCGTCACCGTCACCACGGAGGGACTGCGTTCGACCTGGGCCCAGTCACAGTCCAGCCGCGGGTAGTCCGAGCGCTGCGGAACCCCGTCCACACAGAAGTCCCCGCGGAACCGCTGCTTGTACTGGTGCAGATCGGTGCTCCAGACCAACTCCTCGCGCGTCCAGTCGAGGCTGGTCTGCTTGAGGTGGTCGACGAAGCGTCCCAATGACCCGAACTCCTGCCGGTCGGTGACGACCACCGCCCAGCCGCTGATCACCCCGCGCTGGATCACCTCGACGTCCGAGAGCATCTCGACCGGGTTCAGCGAGAGCACCCCGATGTAGGAGTCGCGCCGCCGGCCGGCGACCAGACGCTCGCTGATCGTGGTCTCGTCGAAGCGGACGAAGGGGAAGAAGAGGTGGCTGAGCTGATGTCGTCGTCCCTCGAGATAGCCCTTGCGGCCACGGACGTCGTGCAGCGCCAGCAGCACATTGCGGTGCTGGCCGACATCGGGGTTGATGCCATTGCCCACCCACGCCGAGGGGGTCGAGGGGCGGGCGTACTCGCTCAGCTCGGTCGATCCGGGGTGGGTGGAGAAGACGGTGATGTCGTCCGGGAGCGCCGCCTGCCAGATCTGTTCCTGGTCGCCGAACTCGCCGGGGCGGTGGTGCTGCGCGCTGGAGAGCAGGTAGTGCGGGGTGCGGTAGGTCTGCACGTCCGCGCGACCCATCGCGATGCCCTGGGTGATCGGGTTCATCGCGCGCAGCGTCGCCACCTGCAGCCGTTCGGAGCGCAGCTTCGCGAACGGCGTCAGCGGCGAAAGGTAACGGTTCTGGCCCAGGTCGTGTCGCCGGATCGCGTCCAGCGTCGGACCGATCGCCTCCGGTGTGGTGAAGGCCTCCATCGACCACAACAGCTCGACCAGCGCATCGCGCCGTTCGGCATGGCCCAACCCGGGGCGGGCGGCGACCACCGCGGCGACCTCGCTGGCGTCCAGTCCCTGGGAGGTACGGACCAGGTGGTCGGCGTCGGCGTCGGCGATCTCCCGGATCACCTCGGGCACCTGGTAGCGGCGGCGGGCGACAAAGATCCCGCTCACCTCGTCGGGGTCGAAGGCCGGTTGCTCGTCGCCAAAGGCCGAGGCCAGCACGGTGTTGATCTCGGAGTGCTCCGGACGTGCCTTCTGCACCCCGTTTGCCCGCCCGGCGGAGGCGACGAAGCGTCCGTCGAAGCGATGCAGTGCCATGTCCAGCATCAGCAGGTCCAGCACCATCGCGGCGCGGGTGACCAGTTCCTCGTCCTGGGAGTGGTCGATCAACAGCGTCAGGCCCGCGACGTCCAATTCGTAGTAGGTGTGCGAGAGCCATTCGCTGAAGCCGTGATGGAAGCGGTTGCCGAGCCACTCGAGCAGGCGCCGCCGCCCGCGGTCGGCCTTGCGGGAACCCTTGCGTCCGTCGTTGGTGAAGGCCTGGTGGGGGAACAACTGGCCAGCGAGGTGCTCGCAGACGCTGAACATCAGCGCGTGGCTCTCGCTCCAGTGGCACATGTCGTCACTGCCGGGCTCGTCCAGCCAGTAACGGAAGCCGAGCACCGACCGTTCCATGTCGGTGCGCAGGTGGGGCGGGAACTCGTCCCCGGCCTCGTAGAGGAACTTCAGGACGATGAGCATCCGATGGTCGGCGAGATCGCGGCGCTCGTCGATGGGTGCGAGCAGGCAGCGGACCAGGGGTTCGCCGACGCGTCCTTGGGTGAGGTCGCGAGCGATGCCGGCGTGACCGGACCGCCGGATGGGTCCGGACCCGTACGGCGACTGACTCATCACTCCCCCTGTGCTGCGGCCAAGAAGGTGCCATGCCCGCCGTCTTGGACGTCCAACCCACATTGTCCCACCCAGCGTGAGGTCCAAGCATGGAAACTACTGGTCGGACGGTCCACAGTGGCAGGGCGTCCGAGACCGTGGTCGGACGCCCGCCGTCGCCCCCCGCCATAGGCTTGGCGCGATGAGCACCCGGGACGAGCTGCGCCGCATCGAGTTGCGGCACGCCACCTGGTCACTGGACCTCGCGGTGACCGGGATCATCGCCGTGTTGGTACTGCTGCCCACCCTGTTGTTCGGGCTGAGATCCAACACCGACCCGATGCTCCTGCTCACCAGCCTGGTGATGGTCGTGGCGATCGCCTTCCGACGTCGCCGGCCGCTGATGGTGCTACTGGTCGTTGCGACGTGCTTCCTGGTGCAGGCATGGCTGGTGCAGTACCCGACCTTCTCCCTGGTGCTGGTGCCGGTGACCGTCTATTCGGTCGCGCGCTGGGTGCCCGGACTGCCCGCGCGCCTGGCGCTGGTGATTGGCCTGTTCGGCTCGATCGTGGGGCCGGTGAGCTGGTTGCGCGCCTTGACCGGCGCGAGCTTCGAAGACCTTTTGCACTCCCTGGGGCCGAACTCCAGCTCCGGGACCATCCTCGCCGTGCTCGCACTGGGGGTGGTGATGTGCGCCGCGATCGTGATGTCGAGCTATGCCACGGGACGTCGGGTCCGGGAGTCGGCGCAGGCCGGCCAGGAGAGGCTGGTCGCCGAGGCGAAGCGTCGCCAGTTGGAGCTGTCCGAGCGGGAACAGGCCGCCCAGAGCGCCGAGGCCGCCGTCCGCGCGCAGATCGCGCGAGAGCTGCACGACGTGGTCGCCCACTCGCTGTCGGTGATGGTCGTCCAGGCCGAGGGCGGACGCGCGATCGCCGCCAAGCACCCAGAGCAGGCGGCGGTCGCGCTGGACACCATCGCCGAGACCGGACGCGACGCCCTCACCCAGATGCGCCGCATCGTCGGCGTCCTGCGCGGCACCCCGGACGAGACCGCCGACTTCGCACCCTCCCCCGGACTGCAGCAGATCCCGGAGTTGGTGGAGCGGGCCGGCGACGGACGGGTACAGCTGGTCGTCACCGGCACCCTGCCGCAGGTGCCGCCGACCTTCGCGCTGGTGGTCTACCGCGTGGTGCAGGAGGCGATCACCAACTTCCTCAAGCACGCGGGGCCCGAGGCGCACGCGCAGGTGCAGCTCAGCTACGGCAGCGAGGTCATCATCGTCGAGGTGCTGGACGACGGTGCCGGTGCGTTGGCGGCCGGCGACGGACGCGGCCACGGCCTGCGCGGGATGCGGGAGCGGGTCAGCTCCCAGGGCGGCCAGTTGGTCGCCCGCCCCCGCCAGGGCGGAGGTTTCCTGGTGCGCGCAGTGCTCCCCGTCCCCAGCGACCGGACCCCGAGCGTCAACCCACGGTCCCCGAGCCGTGACCCCCGTTCCCCGAGCCACGGCCCACGGTTCCCGAGCCTGTCGAGGGGTCCCTCCGGCGACCCGAACCAGCCACCCCCGAACCCCTTCACGGACGACACGAGAATGATGGAGCGCTAGATGATCACGGTGTTGCTGGCCGACGACCAGGCCCTGGTGCGCAGCGGCTTCCGGATGCTGATCGACGCCGAGGACGACATGCAGGTGGTGGGTGAGGCGGCGGACGGGTCCGAGGCCTGCGCGGCCGTCGCCCGCACCCACGCCGACGTGGTGCTGATGGACATCCGGATGCCGATCATGGACGGCGTCGAGGCCACCCGCCGGATCGCGGCCTCCGGGGAGGCGACGAAGGTGCTGGTGCTGACCACCTTCGACCTGGACGAGTACGTCTTCGCAGCGCTCAAGGCGGGCGCCTCCGGCTTCCTGCTCAAGGACGCGCGCCCGGCCGAACTGCTGCAGGCGATCCGCACCGTGGCCGCCGGTGAGGCCGTGATGGCGCCCACCGCCACCCGGCGTCTGCTGGACCACATCGTCCCCACCCTGCCGTCGGCCCCCGGACGTCCGGACGAGCGCTTGGCCCTGCTCACCGACCGGGAGCGCGAGGTGCTGGCCGAGATCGCGAAGGGGGCCACCAACACCGAGATCGCCTCCACCCTCTACATGGCCGAGGGCACGGTGAAGACCCACATCGGACGCCTGCTGAGCAAGCTCGCGATCCGCGACCGGGTGGGCCTGGTGCTGTTCGCCTACGAGGTCGGTCTCGCCGGACGCTGAGCCGCCAACGCACGAACCGGGGTTGGTTCACACCGACTGCGGTGCAAACCAACCCCGGTTCCCATGCTCGGGCGCTCAGCCCTTCACCGCTCCGTCCGAGGTGTTCATGATCCGCTTCTGGAAGACGAAGAACAGGATCGCGACCGGGATCGTCATCAGGGCCGCCGCGCCCAGTTTCAGCGGGTACTGGTTGCTCATGCCGCCCAGCCCACCGGACGCGAGTGTGCCGACGCCCTTGGTCAGCGTGTAGAGCTCGGGGCTCTGCGAGGCGACGATGAAGTGCGAGTACTCGTTCCAGGAGCCCTGGAAACTCAGGATCGTGATGGTGATCAGCGCCGGCGTCGCCATCGGCAGCACCACCGACCAGAAGGTGCGGAAGGTGCCCGCACCATCGATGCGTGCCGCCTCCTCGACCGCCGGGGGGATGGACTCGAAGAAGTTCTTCATGATGAACACCCCGGCCGCGTCCACCAGCAGCGGCAGGATCAGCGCCGGATACGAGTTGTAGATGCCGAGCTGGTTGATCACCAGGAACTTCGGGATCAGCAGGATCACGCCGGGCACGCTCATCACCGCGATCAGCATCGCGAACACGACCTGGCGCCCCCGGAACCTCAGCCGCGCCAGCGCGTAGCCCGCCAGGGAGTTGAAGAAGACGCGTCCGGCGGTGACGAAGAGCGTCACGATGACCGAGTTGAGGAACCAGCGCGGGTAGTCGGAGTTGCGGAAGAGGCGGTCGTAGGCAGCCGTCGTCCACACCTGCGGCACCGGGCTCATCGCGTTCGCGGTGGCCTCGGCGTCGGTCTTGAAGGAGTTCGCCACCTGCAGCACGAAGGGGAAGATGTAGAACACGGCCATCACCGAGAGCAGCCCCAGCGCGACCCAGCCCGCCGGACCCATCCGGTTGGCCTGTCGGGCGTCCGAGGCGTCCATTGTCCTGCTCATGCCTGGCCTTCCTTCTGGACGATGATCTGCGCGGCAGCACGTTGTTGCGCGGCCTTGAGATCGCGCGCCTCCTTGTCGGCCTTCAGTTCCTTGCGCGACATCCGCGAGTAGTCCGAGTCACCCAGCACCATCCGCTGGACCAGGGTCATCAGCACGATGATCGCGAACAGGATGAAGGCGATCGCCGCCGCCTTGCCCCATTCGCCGTCGTTGAAGGCCTTGGTGTAGCTCAGGTAGGCCGGGGTCATCGTCGTCTTGGCCGGATCACCCTGGGAACCGATGGCGATCTGGTCGAAGACCTGCCAGGTGCCGATCAGGCCGAGGGTGATGACGGTGAACAGCGTCGGACGAAGCATCGGCAACGTGATGTGGCGGAAGCGCTGCCAGGCCGTTGCACCGTCGACCATGCCGGCCTCCGAGGTCTCCTCGCCGATGTCCTGCAGCGCGGCGATGAACAGCAGCATGAAGGTGCCGGAGGTGGTGAAGATGGCCATCAGGATGAAGGCGCACATGGCGATCGAGGGACCCTGCAGCCACTGGTAGCCCGAGACGCCGAACAGGCCCGGCTTGGCCAGTGCCCCGGTCTCGTGCACGCCGAGCGGCTCCAGCAGCATGCCGAGCACGCCGCGCGGGTCGTTGAACCAGTTGGGCCCGTTGATGCCGAGCCACGACAGAGCCTTGTTCACCGCACCGGTGGCGTTGAACAGGAAGAGCCACAAGACGGTGATCGCCACCGAGCTGGTCACCGACGGGAAGTAGAAGGCGGTGCGGAAGAAGCCCTTCCCGCGCAGCCCCTTGCGGGTGACCATCACCGCCAGGAAGAGCGACATGATCGTCTGCAGCGGGACGACGAGCGCCACGTAGTAGAGGTTGTTACGGATGCTCAGCCCGAAGTCGCGCGCGGCCAGACCCTTGCCGCCCAGCACCGCGGTGTAGTTCGCGAAGCCCACGAACTTCGCCGTCCCGGAGAAGGGTGAACCATTGCCGTTCCAGTCGGAGACGCTCACCCACGCGGCCATCACGATCGGGATGAACAGGAACAGGCCCAGGATGATGATGACGGGCGAGACGAACAACCAGCCCGCGAGGTTCTGGGAGTTTCCAGAACCCCGACGTCGGCGTGCGACGGCGGAAGCCATGCGCGGTCAGCCCGCGACGACGGGCTCGAGGTTGGTCTGGACCGAGTCGAGGATCACCTTCGGGTCCTTGGCCTTCAGCTGGGAGAGCTGCGCGTTGAGGTCCTTGATGACGTCGGCGGCACCCACCTGCGCGGGCAGGTTCTGGGCGTAGTCGGCACCGTTGATGAAGGGCACCATCTTCGGGTTCGCCGCGCTCCACTCGCTCTTGGCCGACTGGATGGACGGCATCACGCCGAAGGCCTTGGCGAAGGCGAGCTGCTGCTCCTTGGTCGTCAGGTACTCGACCAGGCTGACCGCGCCGCCGATGTTGTCGGACTTGGCGGTGACGCCCCAGCAGTTCGTGTACTGCAGGGTTCCCTTGGCCTTGCCCTCGGGAAGCTCGACGGCGGTGTAACCGACGTCGGAGTAGTCGCTCTGCATGGCGCCGGTGATCCAGTTGCCCTCGATGACCATGGCCGCCTGCTGCTTGCCGAAGGCCTCGCCGCCCCATCCGGCACCGAGATCCGCGGAGGTGGCCGCCCAGCCGTCGGTCAGCGCCTGCTTCACCCAGGTCAGGGCCTCGACATTGGCGTCCGAGTTGGCCGTGGCCTTGCCGTCGGTCACCAGGCCGCCGCCGCCCTGCGCCAGGAAGGCGCCGACGCGCTGGATCTCCGGGGAGAAGGTGAGGCCCTTGACCTTGCCCTGGGTCAGCTTCTTGCCGACGGTGGCCAGGTCGTCCCAGGTCTTGGGGTAGTCGGCCTCGGTCAGGCCGGCTGCCTTCCACAGCTTGTCGTTGATGACCAGCTGCAGCGTCGAAAAGTCCTTCGGGGCGCAGTAGAACTTGCCGTCGGACGCGGTGAAGGCCTCCTTGAGGCCGGGGTAGAAGTCGTCGGCGTTCGACAACTGGTCGCCGTAGGCGTACAGGTTGCCGGCCTTGACCCAGCCCGCGAAGGCGTCGGTGGAGGTGTAGACGACGTCGGCGGGGGTGCCGGCGGCAAAGCCCTGGGTGGCCTGTTGGACCAGGTCGCTGGCCACCACCACCTTGGCGGTGATGCCCGAGTCCTTGGACCAGGCGGCAACGGCGTCGGTGACGGCCTTGGTCTCGGCATCACCCGAGGAACCGATCAGCACCGAGACCTCCTTGGTCGTCGGGCTCTCCTTGGCAGCCGCCGAGGCCGCACCCGAACCCGACGCGGTGCCGGAGCCGCTGTCGAAACCGCTCCCTCCGCCACAGGCGCTGAGGGCTGCGACCGCGCCGAGGGTGGCGACGGCGGCCAGGGTCTGCTTGATCTTCATCTGGGTTCCTCACGGTTGGGTCGGGTGGGTTGAGGTCGAGCGGACGGCGGTGGTGCAGGAGCGTCAGCGGACGGGTGGCAACTCGATGCTGCGCGGAGCAAGGACGGGGACGACCAGACGTTCGTCCGGTTGCAGTGCCCGGCCCCGGGACTTGGGATCGAGGTCGTGCACCAGGGCGGACGCGAGCAGCTGCGCGCACCGTTCGACGGGCTGCGCGATGCTGGACATGGTGATCGCCGCGGCGACCGGGGTGTTGTCGAAGCCGATCACGGGCAGTTCACCGAAGTGGGACTCGGTACACCGGCGCCGGATCGCCTCGCGGGCACCCAGGGCGAGCGAGTCGGACGCGCACACGACGCCCTCGACGCCCAGCTCCTCCAGTCGCTGCATGGAGACCAGGCCGGTCGGGGTCCCGTCCTCACCGTCGGCCTGCCACTGCTCCCAACCCTCGATACCGGCCTCCGTCATCGCCTCGGACCAGCCCGCGCGACGGTCGTCGCCCGATTCCGAGCCACGCGGCCAGCCGATGAAACCGATCCGGGTGTGGCCGAGCGAGAGCAGGTGCCGAGTGGCCGCGCGGGTGCCGGCGCGTCCGTCCACGTCGACCCAGATGTGGTCGGCCTGCTCGACCTTGCCCCATGGACGTCCGAAGGCGGCGCAGGGAATACCGAGCTCGGCCAGCTCGGCCGGACGACGGTCGTCGGCGTGGGTGCCGGTCAGCACGGCCCCGTCGATGGACCCCCGCTCGAACAGCTCACGGGCCTGGGCGACCTCGTCGCGTTCGTCCGTCGCGGTGAACAGCATCAGGTTGTAGCCGAGCTCCTGGCACTCCGCCACGAGGTGGTGCAGGAAACGGTCCATGATGGCGCCGTTGATGCCGTCCGAGGCAGGCAGGATGCGCATCCCGATCGTCCGTGACCGCTGGTTGCGCAGGGCCTGCGCGGCGACATTGGGACGGTAGCCCGATTCCGTGATCGCCTTCTGGACGCGTTCGCGCGTCTCGGGCCTGACCAGGTGCGGGGCGTTGATCACATTGGACACGGTCTGGCGGGACACGCCGAGCTCGTTGGCCAGGCTGACCAGCGTGGGGCGGGTCATTCATCACCTCCATGTGACGAAAGTGCCGGTGTCAGCACCGGCCGCATGCCATGATCGTCACCAAGGCCATAGCGAGCGCCTTTGAACGATCCACAGTGCTGTCATCGTCACGCGCACCCGCCCCCCTGTCAAGGGTTTCGACGCCCAGCCCTGCAACAATGGACGCTCTCAACCCTTTGTCCCCAGCTGACCCACGAAGGCTCCCCACATGGTCAACCAGCCCTTCCTGTCCGGCCGATCGGCGCTCGTCGCCGCGCCCTTGCAGGCCTGGTCACAGCTCGACGGCCAGGCCGATGCCAGCGCCCCGCACGGCGGGATCGACGGCGTCCACTGCGGTGACGAACGGGTGCTGTCGGCGATGGTGCTGGGTTGCACCAGCCACGAGATGGAGCACGTCAACACCAGCGAGCCCGGCGGTGGTTCGGCGACGTACGGCCATGTGTTGCGCACTCCCGAGCTCGGGGTCGACCCGGCACTCGTCCTCACCCGGCACCGCGAGGTGACCACGACGAGGGTCCGGGAACGCCTGGTGCTGACCACCGCCGCGACCAGCGAGCAGGTCGTCGAGTTGCGCGCGACCCTGCGCGCCGACTCGACGTCGATGATGTCGCTCAAGGGTGGGGAACAGGGCCCTGCGGCATCGGTTCCCGTTGCGAACCATGCCGAGGAACTGACGTGGGGTTGGCGCGACGAGGGCACCCGCTGCCGGCTCACCGTCCAGGGTGGGACGCTGCACTCGTCCGCCGACGGCGTGGTCGAGCTCTCCTGGACCGTCCCGATGGCCGCGCGGGACGAGCGCGAGGTCGGCTGGGCCCTCGAGGTCTCCGATGCCTCACTGCCCTTCGTCGCCGACGACTCGGCGCCGCTGCTCGCCCCCACCAGCACCGACCCGCGGGTGCGGCAGCTGCTGGACACCTCCTTCCGCGACATCAACGGCCTGCGGATGCGTCGTCCCGGTTCCTCCGACCCCTTCCTCGCAGCCGGCGCACCTTGGTACTTCACGCTGTTCGGGCGCGACTCCCTGATCGCCGCGCGCAACCTGGTCACCCATGACGCGTCCATCGCGATCGGGACGCTGCGCACCTTGGCCGCGCTGCAGGGCAGAACGATCGACCGCGAATCGGCCGAGCAGCCGGGCAAGATCCTGCACGAGGTGCGCAAGCAGACCCTGGAGCTGGACGTCTCGCACCAGGGCCAGGACCCGGCCGGCTCGGCGATCAGCCTGCCGCCGATCTACTACGGGACGATCGACGCGACCCCGCTGTGGGTGATGCTGCTGGCCGACGTGGCAGCGACCGGCCGTACCGACGTGGCCGCCGAGCTGGCCGAACCGTTGCGCGCCGCGCTCGGCTGGCTGCTCGACCATGCGGACGCCGACGGCGATGCCTTCCTGGAGTACGTGGACGAGACCGGCCACGGCCTGGCAAACCAGGGCTGGAAGGACTCCGGCGACTCGGTGCGCTTCGCGGACGGGTCGCTGGCGAGCGCCCCGGTCGCGCTGTGCGAGGTGCAGGGCTATGCGCACGCCGCACTCGTCCTGGGCGCCGACCTGGTCGACGGGCTGGCCGGGAGCGATGACGCTGCGCTGGCGACGCGCTGCCGCGAGCAGGCGTCCGTGCTGGCCGACCGCTTCCGCGAGAGCTTCTGGACGAGGGATGAGCTGGGCCGCTACCCGGTGCTGGCGCTGGACGGCGCCAAGCAGCAGGTCGACGGGGTCGCCTCCAACATGGGTCACCTGCTCGGCACCGGCATCCTCACCCACGATGAGGCCGCAACCGTGGTCCGCCGCCTGATGGACCCCACGATGCGCTCCGGCCACGGCATCCGCACGCTCTCGACGACCAATGCCGGCTACTGGCCGCTGGGCTACCACGTCGGTTCGGTGTGGGCCCACGACACCGCCTTCATCGTGGACGGGATGCTCCGCGAGGGGTTCGTCGACGAGGCCGCCGAGCTGGCGAGCGAACTGCTGCGCGCTGCCGAGGGATTCGGGATGCGCCTGCCCGAGCTCTTCAGCGGCTTGCCGGCCGACGAGGCCTTCCCGCCCCAGCCCTACCCCGCGTCCTGCCATCCCCAGGCCTGGGCCGCCACCTCGTCCGTCGTCATCGCACGAGCACTCGACGGTCATTCCACCGACTGACCGCCTTCGGGCAGCGACGTGGGACAGACCCTCTCCTACCCGGGTATGACGTGGCCGAACGTCCAGATCATCCCCGCGAGCGAGGTGCGGCGAACCCACGCCCACATAGATTGAAGCCGCCGGGGCCGGATGGGCCCCTCGAGTTCACCCACTTTCGAGTTCACCCACTTCAATGCATGAAAGACGATGCATGACCACGAGAGGCCGCCATGTCGGTGCAGCACCAAACCCTTCCCCAACCCACTCCAGCAGCCGGTGACGTCGTCGCCGCAACCATGGACCTGACCAAGGTCTACGGCTCGGACAAGACCCAGGTCGTCGCGCTGGACAAGGTCAACGTCGCCTTCGATCGCGGCTCGTTCAGCGCGATCATGGGGCCTTCGGGCTCCGGCAAGTCCACCCTGATGCACTGCCTGGCCGGCTTGGACCGGATCACCTCAGGGCGCGTGATGCTGGGCGGTCAGGAGCTGACCTCCCTCAACGACAAGGACCTCACCAAGGCCCGTCGCGACCGCGTCGGCTTCGTCTTCCAGAGCTTCAACCTGTTGCCGACGCTGACCGCGAAGCAGAACATCCTGCTTCCGCTGGAGCTGGCCGGACGCAAGCCCGACCAGGCCTTCTTCGACCAGCTGGTGAACTCCCTCGGCCTCGCCGACCGCCTCGAGCACCGTCCGTCCGAGCTTTCGGGTGGCCAGCAGCAGCGCGTCGCCGTCGCGCGGGCGCTGATCAGCCGACCGGACGTCATCTTCGCCGACGAGCCGACCGGCGCGCTGGACTCCAAGACCGGCACCAGCCTGCTCACCTACCTGCGCCGCTGCGTGGACGACCTGGGCCAGACGATCATCATGGTCACCCACGACGCGAAGGCCGCCGCCTATGCCGACCGGGCGCTGATCCTGCTGGACGGGCACATCGTCGCCGACATCGCCCACCCCACCCCTGAGCTGCTGAACACCGAGCTGGCGCGGGTTGATGCCTGATGTTCCGCAACGCCATCAATGAGGTGCGCTTCCACCCCGGGCGCATCATCGCCACCTTGATCGCCATCGCGATCAGCGTCGGCTTCATGTCCGGGGTGTCGACCTTCATCACCACCCAAGGGGATGCGATCGGCAAGATGAGCTCGATCGGCCTGTCGACGGCCGACATCGCCGTCTCCAACAACGCCGCTCCCAAGGACGAGAAGGCCACCGGCGATGCCATCACCGCCAAGATCAAGGCGGTGCCTGGCGTCGAGGACGCCGAGCAGGTCATCAACACCTTCGGGGTGCTGACCACCGACACCGAGTCGTCCCAGCTGTATCTCTACGGCGCCCCCGGCGAGCGCTTCCGCTGGGCCGACCTCTCCTCGGGCGAGTGGCCCAAGGGCCCCAACCAGGTTGCCCTGAGCAACCAGGTCGCGGACAAGCTCAAGGTGGCGGTGGGTGACACCGTCAACCTCGAGGACAAGAAGCTGACGGTCTCGGGCATCACCAACGACGCCCCCAGCCTGGCCTTCAAGACCGGCTACCTGGATCGCGCGATCGTGGAGAAGATGGTTTCCTCCCCGATCGGGACGTGGGCCGTCGCCACCGGCCAGGGCGCTGACAATGCCGCCATCGCGATGAAGATCCACGCCGCCATCGCACCGCTGCTCATCGACCCCGACGTCAAGGACGCCGACGGCAACACCCCACTCGAGGTCGGCGCGGGGGCCGACATCCGCAAGTCGGCCGCACAGGGCATGACCGGAGAGTTCGACGTCATCAAGTACATGCTGCTGGTCTTCTCCGGCATCGCGGCCCTGGTCGGCATGATCATCATCGCCAACACGTTCACCATCCTGCTGGCGCAACGTCGCCGCCAGATCGGCCTGCTGCGCGCCGTCGGCGCCTCGGGGTCGCAGGTGCGACGCCAGTTCCTCGCCGAGGCGGTCATCATCGGTGCGCTCGGCTCGGCGCTCGGCGTCCTGCTGGGTCTGGGGATCGGCACCTTGGGTGCCGCCTACACCAAGGCCCTGTACTTCGGCCTGACGATCCCTTGGCGAGAGCTGGCGATCGAGTTCGCCGTCGGCGTCGTGCTGACGGTGCTGGCCGGCATGCTGCCCTCGCTGCGTGCCACCAGGGTGGCCCCGCTGGAGGCACTGCAGCCGGTCGCCACGAGCGAGCAGGTGCGCAAGGCGTCCATCATCCGGGCTGTGGTCTGCGGCCTGCTGGTGCTGACTGGCGGCGCCCTGGCCGCCCGCGCACTGACGATGTCGAGCGAGGCCATCTCGTCGGGCAACGTCGCGACGGGCCCCGTGGCCAGCGCGGTGCTGGGCGCGATGCTGCTCAGCGTCGGCATCCTGGCGGGTGCGGAACTGTTCATCCCCACCCTGCTCAAGGTGATGGGCAAGGTCTTCGGCTTCGGTCCGACGGCCAAGCTTGCGGCCGGCAACTCCGTGCGCAATCCACGCCGAGCCGCGGCCACGGCCACGGCCCTGATGCTGGCGATCGGCTTGATCGTCACCCTCCAGGTCGGCACCGCGACCGCCGAGAAGACAGCCCTGACCGAGATCGAGCGCACCTTCCCGATCGACCTGAGCGTCGCCACCTCGGCCTATGCCTGGAGCGCGGACGGCGAGGCCAAGCCCCTGAATTCGCTGCCCACCGCCGTGGCCGCGAAGGTCGACGCGATGGGCAATGTGGCCGACCGGGTGAAGCTGACCGGTGGTTTCGTCGAAGGTGACTTCGACCAGCGCAACCTGGTTCTGCTCAAGGACCCGGCCGCCGACCAGATGGGCAAGCTGCCCACCATCACCGACGGTCAGGTGCTCACCGGCGCCGACAACGGCACCGACGCGATCACGCTCAAGGGTCTGGGGGGCAAGGATGTGACCCTGAAGCCGATCAAGACCAATGCACTGGGCTACGACCAGTACATGGTCAATCAGGCGACCCTGACCAAGCTCGTCGCGAAGCCGGCGCTGCAGGGCTACTGGGTGCAGATCAAGGACATGGAACAGTTCGGCGGCAACATGATGGAACTGCAGCAGTTGCAGGCGTCCAACACCGGCATCAATGTCGACGGCTCCGCGATCATGAGCTCCATGATCAAGCAGGTGCTGAACATCCTGCTGATGGTCACCACAGCCCTGCTGGGGGTGGCCGTGCTGATCGCCCTGATCGGCGTCGGCAACACCCTGGGCCTGTCGGTGATCGAGCGGGCGCGTGAATCGGCCCTGCTGCGTGCGCTCGGCATGCAGAAGACCTCGCTGCGCTGGATGCTGCTGATCGAGGCGCTGATGCTGGCCCTGGCCGGTGTCATCGTGGGCGTGCTCGCCGGATCCTTCTTCGGCTGGCTGGGCGTCTCGGCAGTGCTGAAGCAGGCCGGCATCGCCTCCGGCCCGATGTTTGCGATCAACTGGGTACAGACGACCGGGATGGTGCTGATCGCCGTGGTCGCCGCTGCCCTGGCCTCACTGATGCCGGGACGCCGCGCCGCCAACGCGACGCCCACCGAGGCGCTCGCAGAGGCCTGACCACCGCCCTGGGAATCCCCCGCAACGAGGTGCCCACCCCCACTCGGGGGTGGGCACCGTCTGTGCCCCCCCCCGAGCCGACGACGCTCCCCGAGCGATCCCTTCCCGTTCCCCGAACTTGTCGAGGGGTCGACAGCCGAGAGCGTCCGGACAACACTTTGGACAACACCTGCTCGATGGAGTGGGGCCATGGACGTGGTGCAGGCGCGGTTGGCGCGTGAATGGACGGCGATCGAGCAGGCCGGCGAGCTCGAGTGCTGGTGCCAGGTGGCGGAGAACTGCTGGTGTGCCGAGGTGGGCACGCCGGTCGTCTGCCTGGGGCGATTGGAGAGCGGGGACGACCTGCTGGCGTTGCGCCTGCTCGGTCTGGCCCGGCACGGGGACGTCGCGGCGGCCCGCGTGGTGCTGCAGGCCTTGCTGCCCCAGCTGGGCCTGACCCTGCGCCGAGGCGAACAGGTCGGCGACCACCTCGGAATGGTCTGGGAAAGGGTCCTGCGCCACCGCCCTTGCTCGACCGGGAATGTGCTGGAGAACCTCGCCCGCGCCTGCCGTCGGCACGCGGCTACCGAGCTGGACCATCGGCGGCAGCTACCGATGGCTGGCCTGGAGTCGCTCGCGCACGACGAGAGGCACCTGCGAACAGCGACCGGCGACCATGACGCGCACGCGGAGGATCTCCTCGCGGACGCCTTCCGGGTGGGAATCGTCGACGCCTACACCGTCGAACTACTACGCGATGTGTACGTGCTGGGGATCACGAGCACCCAAGCGGGTGGGATGCGTGGTCTCAGTGGCGACGCAGTTCGAGACAGGTGTCGCCGTGCGATCGCGCGAATTCGTGCCCACACATCAGATGCTGGGGACGTCGCGTGAGCTCTGGCTGCAGCCCGAAGTCCATTCTTCGGTTTTTCTCAGTTCCGCTTTGCTGACCGCTCGGTTGGTGCCATACTCAACACATCGCAGACATCACGTCGGAGAGGTCCTGAGAGCCCCGATTTGAGCGATCCAAAAGCGCCCAGGGGGTTGCTGGGGGTGACCAGCAGCCCCCTGGTGCCATGTTCGGCGAGAGTTAGGCTCAAGCCATGTCCAACCAGCGCCGAGATGATGCCCGCCGACGGGTCGAGCTGAGCGAAGCGGCAGCCCGCAACGAGGCCATCGCCGCACAGAAGCTCATCGACGACTTCGTCGCCGAGGCCAATGCTCGCGGGGTCCGCCCCGAACCCCTGCGCGCAACCCTGATCGGAGGCGGCGAGGTGAAGACCGACCAGTCCGGCTGGTACCTGCGCCGAAACCACTCACTCGCAATCGGCACCGGCGGTGAGTACTACGTCATGACGGTCCCTGGCGGGGGCGTGCTGTCCCGATTCCGCGGGGCCAAGCTGACGCCCACCCCGCCGTCCCTGCAGGTCGGCCGAGGTGGACGCGACGGGGAGACCGGCGACCTGTCGGAATTCCTCCAGTGGCGGTTGGACGCGGGGTGAACTCGACCTTCTCGAACCTGCGGCGCCTGCTGCGTCACCCCCGCTTCCGCACCCTGCTCGGCGTCCGGGTACTGACCCAGAGCGCCGATGGCGCGCTGCAGGTCGGCATGGCCAGCCACATCCTGTTCAACCCGGCCGACCAGCCGGATGCCTGGTCGGTGGCCGTGATGCTCGCAATCACGCTGCTGCCCTTCTCGGTCGTCGGGCCCTTTGTCAGCGGCCTGCTCGACCATTGGCAGCGCCGGCAGGTGGCCGTTGTCGTCGACGCCGTCCGCTGCGCGCTGGCCGTCGTCGTCGCGGTGCTGGTCGGGAGCGATGCGAACGGTTCCTCCTCACAGGCCGCCCTCTTCGCCGCACTGATGGTCGCGTTGGCACTGAACCGCTTCCTGCTGGCAGGGCTCGCGGCCGCACTCCAGCACACCATCGGCGAGGACGAATTCCTCACCGCCAGCGCGCTGATGCCGATGGTGGGTCCGCTGGGCCTGCTGGCCAGCGGTGCTGTCGCGGCGACGATCCGGATGATCGGGGCACAGTTCACGTCCACCGATCGCGCCGACGCGGGCATCTTCCTGTTCGCGGCCCTGCTGTGGGCGGGGTCCGTGGCACTCGCCAGCCGGGTACCGCGGCACGCCTTTGGACCACTGACGATCTCGCGGGTCACCCGCGCGTCCGAGACCTGGCATGCACTGGCCGGTGGCCTGCGTCACCTGCGCGAACGCCAACCCGCGGCTCTGGGGGTGGCGACCATCACGCTCGTCCGGGCCGGCTATGGCGCCACGCTGACGACGGTGATCCTGTTGTTCCGCAACCACTTCCACGACGCCACGCAGTTGGGCGGGGCGATGGCCGGCGTGGGCGGCTGGATGGCGCTGAGCGCCGCCGGCTTCGCGCTCTCGGTGGCGGTCGTCCCCCCGGTGGCGCACCGGATCGGGATGCGCGCCACCGTGGTCGTCACCCTGCTCGCATCCGCCGCCGTGCAGCTGGGGCCGGGCAGCGTCCTTCACCCGACGGTGCTGCTGCTCGCGTCCCCGCTGATCGGATTGCTCGCCCAATCACTCAAGGTGTGCATCGACACCATCGTCCAGGCGCACACGGACGACGAGTTCAAGGGCCGCGTCTTCGTGGTCTACGACGCGCTGTTCAACGCCGGCGTGGTGGTCGGCGCGGTCACCGCTGCCGCACTGCTGCCCGCCGACGGCGCCTCGCGCGCCCTGCTGGCCGGCATCGGCCTGTTCTACCTGGCGATTGGGGTCGGCTTCTGGGCGGCCAGCGCCCGGATCGGCCGGGAGACCTTCGACGCGGGCACCGAGCTCGCGCTCAGGGCCCCCGCCTGACACCCCCCTGGGCGCAAAGGGTCAGCGGGCCGCGACGGCCTGGCGGTAGAGGCGTCCGGCTCGGTAGGACGAACGAACCAGCGGCCCCGATAGCACCCCGGAGAAACCGATCTCCTCCGCCTCCTCGGCCAGCTCGTCGAACTCCTGGGGAGTCACCCAACGGTCGATCGGCAGCAGCGTCACCGCAGGGCGCAGGTACTGGGTGATCGTGATCAGCTCACAACCAGCGTCGAAGAGGTCCTGCAGCGCTTCGGAGATCTCCTCACGCGTCTCGCCCATGCCCAGGATCAGGTTCGACTTGGTGACCAGGCCACGCGCACGCGCCTGGGTGATCACGTCCAGTGAGCGGTCGTAGCGGAAGCCCGGACGGATGCGCTTGAAGATGCGCGGGACGGTCTCGACGTTGTGCGCGAAGACCTCGGGAGCAGCATCGAAGAGCTGGCCGAGCAGCTCCGGGCGTCCGCTGAAGTCGGGCGCCAGCATCTCCACGCCGACGCCGGGGTTGAGCTCGTGCACCTTGCGGATGGTCTCCGCGTACAGCCAGGCGCCCTCGTCCTCGAGGTCGTCGCGGCACACGCCGGTGATGGTGGCGTACCTCAGGCCCATCGTCCGGACACTCTCGGCGACGCGCAAGGGCTCGCCGGTGTCGTAGCCCTCGGGCTTGGCGGACTCGATCTGGCAGAAGTCGCAGCGACGGGTGCACTGGTCGCCGCCGATCAGGAAGGTGGCCTCACGGTCTTCCCAGCACTCGAAGATGTTGGGGCAGCCCGCCTCCTGGCAGACGGTGTGCAGGTCGTTGCCCTTCACCAGCTGCTGCAGGTCCTTGTACTGGGGCCCCATCGTGGCCGTCGTCTTGATCCACTCCGGCTTGCGCTCGATCGGAGTCTGGGAGTTCTTGACCTCGACGCGCAGCAGCCGGCGTCCTTCGGGAGCGATGGTCACGAGAGGGGTCCTTCCGAGGTGAGGTGCCCTTGACGGGTCAGGTGTTGCGCGAGCAGTGGTTGGAGGCGGCGGGCCACCTCGAGCAGCGTCGGAGCGGGCCCGTCCAGCTCCTGCTCCATGGAGGTTACCCCGGCGTCCGCAATGCCGCAGGGGACGATGTTGTCGAAGCCCGACGAGGAATTGGTGACGTTCAGCGCGAAGCCGTGCAGGGTGGTGCGCTGGGTGACGCGGATGCCGATGGCGCAGATCTTGCGCTCCGGACGCAACGGACGAGCCCCCACCACACCCACGTGCTGCGGCACCAGGACGTCGGGGGTGTGACCCTCGACGCCCACGATCCGCAGCCCGGGGGCACCGGGCGCGCCGGCGAGGCCGGGGACGTAGTTGCCCGTCCGTTCGGTGCTGGCGGCGTGGTGGTGGGTCGGCGGGACGACGACCGGCACGGACGCGGGGTCGTCCGCGGGCAGCCAGACGCCCGTGCGACCGGGCACGCGTCCGGCTTCGATGCCGTAGTCGGCCAACAGTTCGATCACGGCCTGCTCGACGCGCCGGACGTGGTCGACGACGCCGACCCGGTCGGGTAGCCGCACGATCGGATAGCCGACCAGCTGGCCGGGGCCATGCCAGGTGATGTTGCCACCGCGGTCGACGTCGACCACGGGCGTGCCGTCGAAGGGACGTTCATCGGGGCGGGTCTGGCGGCCGGCCGTGTAGACCGACTCGTGCTCCACGAACAGCACCCGGCCGGGGATCTCGCGGGCGGCGACGCGGGCGTGGCGCTCTTTCTGGATGTCCCAACCGCGGTGGTACTCGACCAGCGTGGGCGGCTCGTCCGCCAGCCCCAGGTACTCGAACTCCAGCGGTTCCGCCCCTTGCAGCGCGCTGGACGGACCGGGGAACTCGTGCTGGGGGGCGAAAGTCACTCGCGTGAGCATACGCGCCCCCCGCGAAGCCCACTCCGGTAGGTTTTCGTCATCCCGACCCCCGGGACCATTGGACGCGAAAGGTGCCCCACATGAGTGACACCGCCTTCCAGACCCTGGCCATGGTGACCTACATGGCCGCCATGCTGGCCATCGGTTGGTACTCCTACCGCAAGACGCACAACCTGTCGGACTACATGCTCGGTGGACGTGAGCTCTCCCCCGCCGTCGCCGCGCTGTCGGCCGGAGCCGCGGACATGTCGGGCTGGCTGTTGATGGGCCTGCCGGGCGCCATCTACGCCGCCGGTCTGGTGGAGGCGTGGATCGCCGTCGGCCTGACCGTTGGCGCCTGGCTCAACTGGAAGTTCGTGGCCCCCCGGTTGCGCGCCTACACCCAGGTCGCGAACGACTCGATCACGATCCCGAGCTTCCTCGAGAACCGGTTGCGGGACTCCAGCCGGCTGCTGCGCATCGCCTCCGGCGTGATCATCCTGGTCTTCTTCACCTTCTACGTCAGCTCCGGCATGGTCGCCGGTGGCGTCTTCTTCGAATCCTCCTATGGCATGGGCTATCGCACCGGGATGCTCGTGGTCGCCGGCGTGACGGTGGCCTACACGCTGTTCGGCGGCTTCCTCGCTGTGAGCTACACCGACTTCGTGCAGGGCGCGATGATGGCGCTCGCGCTGATCGCCGTCCCCGTGGTCGGCCTGGTACGTCTGGGTGGTTTTGGGGAGCTCTCGCGCCTGGTGGGTGAATCCGACCGAGCTGCGAACATCGACCGACTGGCCCTGCTGCCGCACCCGATGACGGGCGTCGCGCTGCTGGGCATCGTCTCGGCCCTCGCGTGGGGGCTGGGCTACTTCGGCCAGCCACACATCATCGTCCGCTTCATGGCCCTGCGGACCACGGGCGAGGCGAAGATGGGGCGCCGGATCGGCATCGGCTGGATGCTGTTCGCCGTCCTCGGTGCGGTCGCGACGGCCATGGTGGGCGTTGCCTGGTACCAGAAGCAGGGCATGAAGCTGGAGGACCCAGAGACCATCTACATCAAGATGGGCCAGATACTGTTCCACCCGCTGATCGCCGGTTTCATGCTGGCGGCGGTGCTGGCGGCGATCATGTCCACGATCTCAAGCCAGCTGCTGGTCACCTCGTCCGCGCTGGTGGAGGACATCTACAAGGCACTGGGGCGTGACCAGCGTTCCGACAAGCACTTCGTGGCCCTCGGACGACTGGCCGTGCTGATCGTCTCGCTGGTCGCGATGCTGATGGCGTGGACGCAGAACGACACGATCCTGTCGCTGGTGGCCTTCGCGTGGGCTGGTTTCGGCGCCTCCTTCGGCCCAATCACCCTGCTGACCCTGTTCTGGCGCCGGCTCTCCGCCATGGGTGCGCTCGCCGGCATGGTGACCGGAGCCGTGCTGGTGGGCATCTGGGGCAACATCGCCGGTGGTCCGGGCCACATCTTCGACCTCTACGAGATCGTCCCGGGCTTCCTCGGCAACCTGCTGGTGGCCTGGCTGGTGAGCCGCGTGACGTGGCGGCCGAACACGGAGATCGAGGACGAGTTCGACCGGACGTTGGCCGAGGTGCGCGCCGCTGGCTGAGTTTGCCGCGCCCGCCAAGAACGCCCGCCCAGGGCGATCCGGTCCCGATCAGGGGCCGTCTCGCGCTGGGCGGGCGTTCTTCGTGCTTTGGGGGCGGTGCTTGTCGGGTTGGTGCTGGCCGGGTTGGTGCTGGCCGGGTTGGTGCTGGCCGGGTCGGTGTTGGTGGGGTCAGGCAGGGGTGGCTGACGTGGCGCCCGGATGGTTGGCTCGACGGGCCAGAGTGGCGACGACATGGGCGATGGCCGCGTCACCGGTGACATTGGTCGCCGTGCCGAAGGAGTCGATCGCGATGTAGATGGCGATCATCAGGCCGACCTGCGCCTCGTTGAAGCCCAGCATGGACGCCAACAGGCCAGCCGCGGTCATGATCGCGCCACCGGGCACACCGGGGGCGGCGACCATGGTGATGCCCAGCATGAAGATGAAGCCGACGATGGCCATCGGACGGATCTCCATGCCGTAGAGCATCATCACTGCGAGAGAGAAGACGGTGATCTTGATGGTGGACCCCGCCAGGTGGACCGTGGCGCACAGCGGGATGACGAAGGAGGCAATCGGTTCCGCGACGCCGGACTTGATGGTCTGGCGCAGCGTGACCGGGATGGTCGCCGCCGAGGAGGAGGTGCCGAGCGCGGTCATGTAGGCCGGCAGCAGCGTCTTGAGCATGGTCAGCGGGTTGCGGTGCGCGATCGCGCCCGCCACCGAGTACTGGATCAGCAGCAGGGTCAGCGTGAGCGCGAAGACCAGCAGGATGACGCCGAGGAAGGTCGTGATGATGGCCCACACCTCGCCCACCTTGGTCATGTTCAGGAAGATGCCGAAGATGTACAGGGGCAGCAGCGGGATGATGATCGCGACGATCACCTTGTTGACGATCTCGCGGAACTCCACGAAGCCCTTCAGCAATGTGTCGCCCTTCACGACGGTGAGGGCCACGCCGACCACGAAGGCCAGCACCAGCGCGGTCATCACGCTCAGCGCCGGGGGCATTTCGACGGTGAAGTATGGGGCAAGCAGCGCGTCCTCCGGGTTGTCGAAGGAGGCCGCCTCACGTCCGCGCAGCAGGCTCGGCAGGAAGGCTGACGCGGCCGCCCAGCCCATGAAGCCCGCGAAGAGTGTGGATCCGTAGGCGATGGCGGCCGTGATGCCCAGCCACTTGCCGGCACCGGTGCCGAGCTCGGAGATGGCGGGGGCGATCAGGCCGAGGATGATCAGCGGGATCATGAAGGACAAGAAGCTCCCGAACAGGCCGTTGAAGGTCACGAAGACCCGCACCAGCCAGGTGGGCAGAAACAGTCCGCAGATGATGCCCAGGATGATCGCGATGAGGATCTTGGGGAGCAGCCCAAGCTTCGGGGTGGTCATGGACGCACAATAGGGAATTCCGAGGCCAGGAAGGCGGAACGGGTCGGACGACACTCGTCCGACCCGTTCGCTGGCTCCCTCGCACGCGGGGACCACGTGCGAGCGCACGTTCACCTGATGGGGTGCTCTTCCTCCCAATCGATGTCGCCGAGGTGTTCGACGTCGTGGAAGCGCGTGTCCTGGTGATACACGTACTTGTTGATCAGGTAGGTGATCACACCGAGAACGACGCCCACCAGCAGCAGCCACCCGGCCACCTTGTAGTCGGCGCTCGCGCGACCCGAGAAGGGGCTGGCCAGGAAGAAGGCGGTGATGGCGCCCAGGACGGCGGCGATGGTCGGCGTCTTGAAGTGCTTGACGTCCTTGACGTCCTTGCGCAGCACCAGCACGGCGACGTTCACGACGGTGAACACGCACAACAGCAGCAGGGCGGTGGTGCCACCCAGGGCGGTCAGGTTGCTGAACCAGATCAGGCCGAGGCAGACCAGCGTGGTGAAGATGATGGCCACCCACGGCGTCTTGCGGGCCGCGCTCACCTTGCCGAGCTGGGCCGGCAGCACCCGCTCGTGGGCCATGCCGTAGAGCAGGCGGGAGGCCATCAGCATGTTCAGCAGGGCGGTGTTCGACACCGCGAACATCGTGATCAGGGCGAAGAGGCCGGTCGGGAAGTTGGGGGCGCCGGCCTGGATCACCTGCAGCAGCGGGGTGGAACCCTCGCCGAGCTTGCTGGGAGAAACCAGCGCGATGGAGGTGATCGCCACGAGGACGTAGACCACGCCGGTCAGGCACAGACCGGTCAGCAGGATCTTCGGGAAGGTGCGCACCGGATCCTTGGTCTCCTCGGCCATGTTCACCGAGTCCTCGAAACCGACCATCGCGAAGAAGGCCAGGGCGGTGGCCGCGGTCACGGAGCTGAAGGCCGTCTTGCCGTCGGGGATGTTGATGTCGTTCAGCCGGGAGAAGTCGCCCTGCCCGTGGGATATGGCCCAGGCGCCGACCACCAGCACCAGAACCAGGCCCGAGAGCTCGATCACGGTGAGGACGACGTTGATCTTCACCGACTCGGAGACACCGCGCAGGTTCACCGCCATCACCAACAGTATGAAGCCTGCGGCCAGCATCTTGAGGCCGTTGCCGGTCTCGGCACTCGTCCAACCCATGACGTGGGCGAGGTTGCCGGCGAAGGCCTTGGACGCGGACGCGGCCGAGGTCAGGCCGGAGCACATGACGGTGAAGGTGATGATGAAGGTGAACAAGCCGCTCTTGAACGCACGGTGCGTGTACAGGGCAGCGCCGGCGGCCTGGGGGTACTTGGTGACGAGCTCGAGATAGCTGAAGGCGGTGAGCAGCGCGACGATGAACGCGCACAGGAAGGGTAGCCAGACGATTCCGCCGACCTGGGCAGCCACCTTGCCGGTCAGGGCGTAGACACCGGTGCCCAGGATGTCGCCGATGATGAACAGCAACAACAAGCCCGGGCCGATGACGCGGTTCAGTGCGGGTTCGCCGGAGCGACCCTCGGTGTTGGGGGCTACAGAGGTCATGCGGACACCCTCAGGGTTGCCCACCCTGTTGTGCAAGCATCTTGCGCACCGAAACATGATCTTCACTTGAGGGTTGGTGAGGCACGCGCGCTGCCTGAGGGGTCGCTGGCTTCCGCTGGGAGGAGCGCGGTGTCGGTGGTTGGATTGCCCCAGTGAGCTCCACCCCTTCCGATGACGTCTCGACCGGCCCGTCCTTGGACGCCGCACCGACCCCGACGCAGCTGCCCCCCATGGATGGCCTGCGGGGACGCCTGCACCGGCTGGCTGGCCCGATCATCGCTGAACAGGTGCTGCAGCTCAGCCTCGACCTCGCCAACACCGCGCTGGTCGCAGGGCTCGGGGCGGCCGCCCTGGCCGCCGTGGGTGCGTCGCTGCAGGTGATGTTCATCGTCCTCAGTTCTCTGGCGGCGCTGAGCGTCGGGTGCTCGATCCTGGTGGCGCACACCATCGGGGCCGGGGACACGCATCGGGCCTCCCAGTTGGCCCGCCAGGCGCTGGTTTGGTCGGGGATCCTGGCGCTGCCCTTCGTGGTGGTCGGGATCGTCGGCGCCCCGGTGATCGTCGCGGGCTTCGGCCTGGACGCCGAGGCGGCCCCGCTGGCGGTCAGCTACCTGCGGATCACCATGGGCACCGCCGGCGTGATCGTCGGCCTGGACGTGCTGGGCGGTGCGCTGCGCGGTGCCGGTGACTCAAAGACGCCGATGGTGGCGACGATGGTGGCGGCGGTGCTGAATGTCCCACTGGCCTGGGCGCTGATCGAGGGACGCGGGCCCCTCCCCGAGCTGGGTGTCTCGGGTGCTGCCTGGGCCACCTTCGTCTCGCGTGGTGTGGGGCTGTGTCTGCTGGTGGCGGCGCTGTGGCAGGGACGTCGCGGCATGACGATCGCCGGGCGACAGGGTTGGCGCCCTCGACGCGAGCTGATCAGCGAGGTGCTGCGGCTGGGGGTCCCAGCGGCTGGTGAACAACTGCTGATCTCCACCGCCTGGCTGGCGGTGACGATGATGATCAGCCACGTCGGCACCGACGAGCTGGCCGTGCACCGCGTCGTCAACCAGCTGATGAGCATGGCCTTCCTGGTCGGCTTCGGGGTGCAGATCGCCCACACGTCCATGCTCGGACGGGCGCTGGGCGCCGGCGACGTACCCCGCGCGATGACCATCACCCGGATGGCGACCCGCGACGGCGTCGCCCTGGTGTGCATCGTGGCGGTGGCGCTGTGGGTGTTCGCCGAGCCGATCGTCCGCTTCTTCCTGCACGATCCGGCGCTGGTCGACCTCGGGGTGCGCACCATGCACGTCATGGTCTTCACCCAGCCCTTCTGGGCGATCGCGATCCAGCAGTCCGGCGCGATGCGCGGCATGCGCGACACCGTCAGCCCGCTGGTGATCGAGGGAGTGTCCAACTGGACCGCCGCCGGGCTGATCGCCATCGTGCTGTTCGGCTTCGGTGGCCACCTCACCGCCGCGTGGGCCTGCTATGTCGTCGTCGGGCCCTTCCTGGCCGGCGCGATGCTCCTGGCCCGACGCCGCCGCGAGCGGCTCTACCTCGCCTCGGTGCGGCCAGCGGCCGTCATCGCCGTCTGACTAACGCTCTTCGCCCTCGGACAGCGTGCGGTCCAGCAGCGACCGGACCGTCTTTGGCAGCGCGTGCTCGGCCATCGTCACGTCCAGGTCGACCGGATCGCAGCACACGCGGTACTGAAAGGCATCGGGACGAACACGTTCCGCGGCGAACTCCCGCAACCCGGGACGGCCGAGCAGGTGTCGCCAGTGCTCGCGGTCGTCGTCCGGCAACTCCCCCAGCGTGGTCTCCCGGCGCCGGACCAGACCAGCGAACCCGCCCGAACGGGTCACCTGCACCGGGGTGGCCGGGTCGGCCGCCGCCGCCTCGGTCTGCGTCGTGGACGAGTCGGAGGGCTTCTCCTTCTCCGACTTCTTTGTCGCCTTGCGCGCCTTGGCCTTCTTCGTGGCCGAGGGAGTGACGCCCACCGCCTGCCATGCGGCGGAGACCTTCTGCGCCCCCTCCTCGCCGAAGCGCTGGGTCGCGGCGTCGACGGTCAGCTGGGCGAAGGTGGCGAAGTCGCAGCGGGCCTGGATGCGGTCGCCGGTGAGGACGTCGTACCAGACCAGCCCAGCGCCCTCCCAAGAGTTGCCGCCGAAGGCCTTGGCGGCGATCACGAAGGCGCGGTTGGGGATGCCGGAGTTGATGTGGACGCCGCCGTTGTCGTCGGTGGTGTCGTCATAGTCATCCATGTGCGCGGGCTGGGGATCCTTGCCCAGCCGAGGATCGTCGTAGGCGGTGCCCGGGTTCTCCATGTCGCGCAGGGCGCGCCCCTTGACGCCGGCGGCGAGCAGGTCGGCGCCCACCAGCCAGTCGGCCTCCTCGACGCTCTGGCCCGCCGCGTGCTGCGCCACCATCACGCCGAAGACGTCCGAGAGCGACTCGTTCAGCGCGCCCGGCTGGTCCTGGTAGACCAGCGCGGCGGTGTACTGGGTGACCCCGTGGGTGAGCTCGTGGCCGATCACGTCGACGCTGGCGGTGAAGCGATTGAAGATGGTGCCGTCCCCGTCACCGAAGACCATCTGCTCGCCGTCCCAGAAGGCATTGTCGTAGTCGGTTCCGTAGTGCACGGTCCCGAGCAGCGCCAGCCCGGAGTCATCGATCGAGTCGCGTCCGAAGGCCTCGTCGTACAACTGCCAGGTGGCGCCCAGCGCGTCGTAGGCCTCGTCCACGGCTGCATCACCGGTGGCCTTCTCGCCCTCGGCGCGGACGGTCCTGCCCGGGAGCTTCTCGGTGTTCTCGGCGTCGCCGATCGTGCGCAGCGGGCCCGATCCGTCGTCCGTCGCGGCCTTCTTGGCCGTGGACTTCGCCGTGGTGCGGGACTTCTGCTCGATCTGCAGCCGCTCGGCCTGGGGATCACGTTCGGCGCGGAAGGCTTCGTCATGGGCGCGGGTGCGCTGGGCGACCGCGGCGAGGGCGTCGTCGCCGGAACGCGCCACATGATCCAGCAGGTAGGGCGGGATGATCGAGCAGACGGTTCTGGGGGTGGTCATGGCTCAAGCCTGCATCGCAGCACTGACAGTTTTCGCGAGTCCCGGCCCGTGGCATCGAAGGGGCGCTGGAATCGTCACCCTCGCTTGCGCAGAAGTGCCCCAGAGCCCGACCGCAGAACCTTGGCGCCACATCCAGCGCTTGTGGGCGACCAGGGGGGGNTCTCCCCCTTGTGTTCTTGCGCTTTTGTGTTCTTGCGCTCAGGAGTTCAGCACGTAGACGGTGGTGCCACCGATCGTCGTGCTGGTGAAGTTCTCCTGCACCCAGGTGGTGATCTCGCTCGCCGAGCTGTCCTGGCCACCCATGCCACCGCCCATGCCGCCACCGGCGATGAAGTAGGTGATGTCGCCGTTGGCCACATACTGCTTGAACTGCTCGAGGGTGACGTTGTCGTCGGTGCCGCTCCAGCCACCGATCGACATCACGGCCGTGTCGGAGCTGAGGATGTAGCCCGCAGCCGTCTGATCACCGATCACGGCGGCCGACCACTTGCTGGTGGTGGCGTTCAGGGCCCCGACCAGCTCGCTGTTGGTGCTGGCCGAGTCCATCCCGCCGCCCCGGCCACCGACCTGGGGCTGGCCAGCGGTCGACGTACCGGCTGCCTCATTGGTGGCGGTCTCGTTGGTCGAGGTCCCGGAGGTCTCGTCCGTGGAGCCATCCGAGGTGCCCGTGGGCGCCTGGCCGTCGGTCTGCTGGCCGTCGGTGCCGCTGGGCGCAGTGCCCATCCGGCCGCCGCCACCACCCATGCCACCACCCATGCCACCACCGACCGAGGCGCTCGAGGGGCCAGCCGCCGGGGACGATCCGGTGTGGCCGACCGCTACGGTCGCAGCCGTCCACGAGGCCGTGGGTGCCACGGCGGCGAGCGATCCGACGACCAGGGCCGCGATGGCGAGCTTCTTCAGGGTCGCCGTGCGGGCCAGCGTGTCCAGCAGGACGTAGGCCATCGCGCCGAGGATGCCGCCGATCAGGGCGACCCACTTGATCCACGGGTGCCAGCTCGGGGCAGTGGTGGCCAGCAGGTGGTACCCCCAGCCGGCGCTGACGGCGATGGCCAAACCGATGGCGCTGCGGTAGGCGGTGGCCGCCCAGACCTTGGTCGAGAGCGCCGCGGCACGGTAGGCCTCGGTGGCGCCGATCGCAATGGTGGCGGCGATTCCGGGCACCAGCGCGATCGCGTAGTAGGAGTGCACGGTGCCGGACATGAAGCTCAGCACGGCCGCGGTGGACAGCAGCCAGCCACCCCAGATGACCAGACCGGCGCGACGCAGGTCGGTGCGGGGAGCGCGTCCCCGGGCCACCAGGCCGGCGACCAGCAGGATCAGCGAGCCGGGCAGCAGCCAGCTGACCTCGGTGCCGAACTGGGAGTTGAACATGCGGAACAGCCCCGCGGTGCCGCCGAAGCCACCACCACCGCCACCGCCGCCGGCATTGCCGGAGCCGCCGAAGATGCGTCCCAAGCCGTTGTAGCCCAGGGCCAGCTCCCACTCGGAGTTGTTGGTTGAACCGCCGATGTAGGCACGGGCCGATTCGGGCCACAACTCGACGAGCAGCACGAACCAGCCAGCCGAGACGATCAGCGAGCCGAGGGCAGCGAAGAGGTGGCCGACCCGGGCCTTCCAGCTGCGCGGGGCGGCGATCAGGTAGGCCAGCACGAAGCCGGGCAGCACGAGCATGCCCTGCAGCATCTTCGTGAGGAAGGCAAAGCCGATGGCCGCACCGGCGGCCACCATCCACCACAGCGCCTGGCGACCGCGTTCGGTCTCGATGGCGCGGGTGACGAAGTAGGCAGCGGCGGCCATCAGGATGGTCAGCATCGCGTCCGGGTTGTCAAACCGGAACATCATCGCGGCGACCGGCGCGGCGACCACCAGTGCCCCGGCGACCAGGGCGGCCGCATGGCCGTACCAGCGACGGACGGACGCGTGGACGAGTGCCACCGTGCCGACGCCCATCAGCGCTTGCGGGAGCAGCAGGGAGAAGGACGAGAAGCCGAACAGGCGGGCCGACAGGCCCATCACCCACAAGGCGGCCGGGGGCTTGTCGACGGTGATCGAGTTGGCGGAGTCGAGCGACCCGAACAGCCAGGCCGTCCAACTCTGCGTCCCCGACTTCACCGCAGCGGCATAGAAGCTGTTGGCGTAGCCGGAGTTGGTGAGGTTCCACAGGTAGGTGATCGCAGCGAGGGCCAACAGCCCCCACAGCGCTGGGCGGGCACAGGCCGGATCGGTGCGGGGCCCCAGGAAGGTGCGACCGACCCTGCCGCGTTCCCCCTGGACGGGCGCGGACGCGGCCTCGGGGCTGGCGGGTGGGGCCGCCCTTTCGGCAAGCAGTGGTGCAGTGGTCATGCGGGTTCCCTTCACAAGGAATTGGTGATGGTGACCACGCTGGTGTTCGGGCCTGTGTGCGGGCTGTGCGGGGTCGGGCACAGGTCTGTGCGTCTTCTGGGCCACGATGCGGGACCCCTCGACGAAAGGCCTGCTCCGGTTCAGAATGGCCAACCGCGGCGCCGTTGCCGCGGCCATCGAGGGGAGCGCAAGTGACAGCAAACATGATCCTCGTGGTGGAGAGGGGTACCCCTTCGCCCGCGATGACGTCTTCGACGCGTGGACGGTCCCGGAACAGATGAGCCAGTGGCGCGGCTCACCCGGCTGGCACGTCGACCCGAGCACGGTCACCAGCGAACTGAAGGCCGGGGGCCGCCACCACCACGACAAGGTGCGCGAGTCCGACGGGCACGTCGTGGGCACCGACGCCGTGTTCACCGAGTACTTCCGTCCGGACGTCTTCGTCGCAAAGCAGCGCATCACCGGGGACGAGGGGATCAATCCCGAGGTGCCGCTGGAACTGCGGGTCGAGTTCACGAAGATGGGCAAGCGAGGGACGCTCGTCCGTGTCGTCCAGGGCCCCTATGACCCCGAAGAGGCGAAGGACCACTCCACCGGTTGGGAGGCCGAGATGCAACGCCTCGCCGACTGGCTGAACACCAACCGCACGCCCGTGCCCGGAACCGGAGGACGCGCATGAGCGCCGCAACCGCAGACACCGCCACCGTGACGACGGTGCGTCACAAGTCGCTGATGACGATGAAGCAGATCTTGTTGATGAACCTGGGCTTCTTCGGCATCCAGTACTCCTTCGGCATGCAGCAGACGGCCATCAACCCCATCTACTCGCTGCTGGGCGCCAGTTCAGACCAGCTGCCCCTGTTGAACCTCGCCGGTCCGATCACCGGCCTGCTCGTCCAGCCCGTCATCGGCGCGATGAGCGACCGCACGTGGATCGCGCGGGGCTTCTTCCGCGGTCGCCGACGCCCCTACTTCCTCGTGGGCGCCATCGGCTGCTCGGTGTGTCTGCTGCTGTTCCCCTTCGTGTGGGCCGTGTGGATGGCCGCGCTGCTGCTGTGGCTGCTCGACGCGAGCAACAACACCGCCATGGAGCCCTACCGCGCCTTCATCGCCGACAAGCTGCCCCCGTCGCAGCTCGGCAAGGGCTTCCTGGCGCAGTCCTTCTTCGCCGGCCTGGGCATCACCCTGGCCAACCTGTCGATCACCCTGTTCCAGTCGATCTTCGGCCTGGGCCACGGTGGCGGCCTGCCGACGTGGGTGTTCGGCGCCTTCTTCCTCGGCGCCTTCTGCTCCATCGCGTCGGTGCTGGTCTCGGTGATGACCACGCCCGAGAACGAGCCCAGCGCCGAGGAGATCGCCGCCCTCAGGGCCGAGAAGACGGGCCCGCGCGTGTTCCTGCGCGAGATCTGGGAGGCAATCGTCGACATGCCCGCCCCGATGTGGGTCCTCGCGGGCGTCTACTTCTTCCAGTGGTACGCGATGAACGTCTACTGGCAGTTCGTCAGCCTGAGCATCTCGAAGTCGCTCTACGGAACGACGGACACCTCCACCGAGGCCTACCAACTCGCGGTGGCCCAGACCGGACGCGTCAATGCGACGTACAACATCGTCACCTTCCTGGTGGCCTTCAGCCTCGTCGCGCTGGCGAAGAAGCTGGGCGCCAAGTGGGTGCACACCATCTGCCTGTGGTGCGCCACCGCGTCGCTGCTGGTCTTCCCGCACATGGGCAGCAACGTCAGCCAAATAGTCTCGATCATTGGTCTGGGCATCGCCTGGTCGTCGATCCTCGGCGTGCCGTACATCATGATCGTGCGCATGGTGCCGTAGACCCGCTACGGCGTCTACATGGGCATCGTCAACATGATGATCGTCATCCCGATGCTGATCCAGACCGTCACCTTCGGCCCCGTCTACAAGCACCTCCTGGGCGAGAACCCGAACACCGCCATGGTCTTCGCGGGGGTCTTCCTGGCGCTGGCCGGCGTGGTGATGCTGTTCATCAAGGAACCCCCGATCGTCAAGGACATCGACAACATCGCCGTTCCCGTGGCTGGAGGGCACTGACATGGCACAGATGAACGACTACAACATCATCGTGGTTGGAACGGATGGTTCGAGCCTGGCCGAACCGACCGTCGCCCGGGCTGCATGGCTGGCCGCACGAGAGGAGGCGGAGCTGGTGATCGTCTGCGCCTGGTCGAGCCTGTCGCAACGCGTGGAGGCCATCAACACCCAGACCCTCGGCGGGGACGTCTCGACGGCCCAGCAGGTGCACGGACGTGAAGCCGCCGAGGAGGCGCTGCTGCGGGCGGCCCATGTCGCCGGTGAGTACGGCGCCAAGGTCAGCGCAGCACTGCTGGTGGAGGGGGAACCTGCAGCGGCCCTGCTGCAGACCGCCGGCACGCACGATGCTGATCTGATCGTCATTGGGGCGATCCGGGACACGTCCATCGCGGACCGCTTTCTGGGCAATGTCGCCACCGAGGTGGTGAAGAAGGCGACCTGCGAGGTGCTGGTCATCCGTCCGACGATGCCGGTGACGGAGGTGGAGGTCCCTCGTCGATCTGACGCATTCCTTCTGCGCAGCCTGCCCATCGGCCTTCGGGTCGGTGGGCAGGACTGCGTTTCCGCCAAAATCGCCACGAGAGAGCAATCCGGTCCCGTCGCAGGACCGGATTGCCCTGAGCTGGCGATCTTGGCGGACGCGTCGGCCTACGCTGGCCCGAAGGGGGCGACCATGAGCGAGTTCTTCGAGACCTTTGCGCCGGGCATGCGGCACTGGCGCGAGCAGCAGGACCTGGAGAAGGTGCTGGTCGTCGACCAGAAGAAGGGCGGGCGTGGTCCCATGCCCCTGGACTTGGACTCGGGCAAGGTCCGGCTCGTGATGCCGAACCGATCCAAGCCGGAGCCGGAGCCGGATCCCACTGGGGACTGAGCTGGCCGGAGGGCCCCCTCGACAAGCTCGAGGATCGTTCTAGAGAGTCAGGGAATGTCCTGGCGCTCCCGGAGGTGTGCCCCGAAGTCGCTGCCCTCGAGATCGCTGCCCTCGAAGGTGGTCGCCACCGCACTCCCGTCCACGTGGTTCCGCCCGGGGCAGTGAACTGCTGAATGCCCTCCATCGAAACACCCCGCGGCCGAGGTCAGTGTCCAGGAACAGAAAAAGTCTCGTCCCCCCTTCCCAAGGCCCGCCGCGTACCGTAGGATTCCAACATAATCCAACATTTGTTTATGTTGTTTTAGCCCCGAAGAGGTGGGAAATGTACGCGGAGGAACGTCGCCAGCAGCTGGTGCAGCTGGCGCGCGAGGACGGGCGAGTCGCCGTCACCGACGCCGCCAAGCGCTTCGACGTGACCCCGGAGACCATCCGCCGCGACCTGGAGGCGCTCGACCGGGCGGGTCTGCTGCAGCGCGTCCACGGCGGGGCGATGCTCCCCAACTCCAACTTCCTCGGCGATCTGGGCCTGGGTGAGCGGGATGCCTCCGCCAGCGCCGAGAAGGACCTGATCGCCCGCGCCGCCGCAACGCTGCTCCCCGCCGACACCGAGGACGTGAACCGCGCCATCATCCTCGACGCCGGCACCACCACCGCCCGTTTGGCCGAACTCTTCCCCGCGTCCGCACGCTGGACCGTCTTCACCAACTCCCTCCCGATCGCGTCCGCTCTGTCGTCCCGCACCCAGGTGGCCGTCGAACTGGTCGGCGGCCGGGTCCGCGGCCTCACCCAGGCCTGCGTGGGCGGGCACGCCGTCGAACGCCTGGCCAACATCCGAGTCGACCTCGCCTTCCTGGGCGCCAACGGCGTCAGCCTCGACCACGGGCTGTCCACGCCCGACGGCGACGAGGCGCAGGTCAAGCGCCAGATGATGCGCAGCGCGCGCAAGGTCGTCCTCCTCGCGGACGCCCGCAAGCTCGGCGCCGAAACCACCACCCGTTTTGCCGGCCTGGACGAGATGGACGTCCTGGTCACCGATGCCATCACCGCGACCCAGAGCGAAAAGCTCACCAAGCTAGGAATCGAGGTAGTGACCGCATGATCGTCACCTTCACCGCCAACCCCTCCCTGGACCGCACCGCGCCGGTCGAGGGGGCAGTCACCCGCGGCGGCGTCCACCGTCTGGGCGTCTCCACGACCGAACCGGGCGGGAAGGGCGTCAACGTCTCCCGCTGCGTCGCCCTGGCCGGCGTCCCCACGATTGCCGTCGTCCCCGCCGACGACCGCGACCCCCTGCTCACCGGGCTGGACGCGATCGACGTCCCCTACCGCAATGTTCCGGTCGGGCAGCCGGTGCGCTCCAACCTGACGATCACCGAGCCGGACGGAACCACCAGCAAGTTCAACGAGCCGGGCGCCACCCTCACCGAGGAGCACCTGGCCGCCCTCACCAACACCTTGGTCGCCGCCGCCCGGGAGGCACACTGGGTCGTGCTGGCCGGCTCGCTGCCGCCGGGAGCGCCCGCGGCCTGGTACGCGCAACTGGTGCGCGAGCTACGTACCCTCGGCACCCGGATCGCCGTCGACACGTCCGACGCCCCGCTGCAGGCACTCGCCGACGCCCTGCCCGGCGCGGCACCCGACCTGATCAAGCCCAATTCCGAGGAGTTGGGCCAGCTGTGCGGACGTGACGGACTGGCACTCGAGCAGGCCGCCGAGAACGGCGACTGGGGCCCGGTGTTGGAGGCCGCCCGCGAACTCATCGGCAAGGGCATCGGCGCGGTGCTGGTGACGCTCGGTGGCGCAGGTGCGCTGCTCGTCACACCCGAGGGCGCCTGGCGCGCCACCCCACCCCCGATCACCGTGGCCTCCACGGTGGGCGCGGGCGACTCTTCCCTGACCGGCTACCTGCTGGCCGACCGTGAGGGCTTGGCCCCCGAGGCCCGCCTGCGTCGCGCCGTCGCCTATGGTTCCGCGGCCGCCTCGCTGCCCGGCTCCCAAATTCCTGCCCCCAGCCAGACCAACCCCGACGGCGTCGCCGTCACAGCGCTCTGATGAGCGTCCACCCACAGAAAGGACGTGACATGACGTCACTCATCGAACCGGGGCTCGTCGCCCTGGACGTCGATCTCGGCCAGACCAAGGACGAGGTCATCCGCGGCCTCGCCAGGGTCGTCGCCGCTACCGGGCGCGCTGAGGCCGACGGCCTGGCCGCCGACGCGCTCGACCGGGAGGCGAAGTCGCCCACCGGGATGCCCGGCGGGTTCGCCATCCCCCACTGCCGTTCCGAGGCGGTGAACACCGCCTCGCTCGGGTTCGCCCGTCTGGCCAGCCCCGTCGACTTCGGTGACAAGCAGGGCCCGGCCGACATCGTCTTCCTGATCGCGGCCGCCGCCTCCGGTGGCGCCGACCACATGAAGCTGCTGACCAAGCTGGCCCGCGCGCTGGTGCGTCCGGAGTTCCTGGCCGCCCTGCGTTCCGCGCAGACCCAGGACGAGGTCGTGGCGCTCGTCCGCGACGTCGTCGAGCCCGACTCGGCCAAGGTGGAGGCCGACAAGGCGGCCGCTGATGCCGCCGTGCCCGTCGCTGCTACCAGCGCCACCGGACGCCCGTCCGTGATCGCCATCACCGCTTGCCCGACCGGCATTGCGCACACCTACATGGCAGCCGACTACCTGACGAACGCGGGCAAGGAGATGGGCGTCGACGTCATCCCCGAGCCGCAGGGTTCGTCGGCCACCGACCCGGTCACCGCCGACCAGATCAAGGCCGCCACGGCTGTCATCTTCGCCACGGACGTCGGCGTGAAGGGCCGGGAGCGCTTCGCCGGTCTGCCCGTCATCGAGTCAGGCGTCAAGCGCGCCATCAACGAGCCCAAGGTGATGCTGGAAGAGGCCCTGGCTGCGGCCAAGAACCCCAACGCACCGCGCGTCTCGGGTGATGCCGCCGCTGCGGCCGCAGCTGGCGCCGGCGCCCGCGGCAAGAGCCAGCTGGGCTTCGGCAAGCGGATCCAGCAGGCGCTGATGACCGGCGTCTCGTACATGGTCCCGTTCGTCGCGGCCGGTGGCCTGCTGATCGCCTTGGGCTTCCTGCTCGGCGGCTACCAGATCCCCTTCGTGGCCGACCACATCCTGGGCAACTCGTCCATCACCAACCTGCCGGTGCTCAGCGACCTGAAGGCCGCAATGGATTCAACCGGTGCAGCGCTGTTCCCGGCCAACCAGGTGGACCACCTGCCCAGCTCGGGGATCTTGCTGTACTTCGGCGCCATGCTGTACAAGCTGGGCTCGCTGGCCTTCAGCTTCCTGCTGCCCGCGCTGGCTGGCTACATCGCCTTCGCGATGGCCGACCGCCCCGGCATCGTCCCCGGCTTCGTTGCCGGTGCCGTGGCGGGTGCCACCGGCGCCGGCTTCCTCGGCGCCCTGATCGGCGGCCTGATCGCCGGTGCGATCGCCGCTTGGATCGGTGGCTGGCGCGTCCCCCGCTGGCTGCGCGGCCTGATGCCGGTGATGATCATCCCGCTCGGCGCGACCCTGGTCACCGGCGGCTTGATGTACCTGCTGCTGGCCAAGCCGATCGCCCGTTTGATGGAGATGATGACCAATGGCCTGAACGGCATGAGTGGTTCCTCGGCCATCCTGCTGGGCGTGCTGCTGGGCCTCATGATGTGCTTCGACCTTGGTGGCCCGGTCAACAAGGCCGCCTACCTCTTCGCCACCGCTGGCCTGGACGTCTCCAACCCGGCCTCGATGAAGATCATGGCCGCCGTGATGGCCGCCGGCATGGTGCCCCCGATCGCACTGGCGATCGCGACGGCCGTGCGTCCGAAGCTGTTCACCGAGAACGAGAAGGAGAACGGACGTGCGTGCTGGCTGCTCGGAGCGAGCTTCATCTCCGAGGGTGCGATCCCGTTCGCAGCTGGCGATCCCTTCCGCATCATCCCCGCGACCATGGTCGGCGGCGCCATCACCGGTGCCATGAGCATGGCCCTGGGGGCTGCTTCCAAGGCTCCCCACGGTGGTGTCTTCGTATTCTTCGCCATCGACAAGTTCTGGGGCTTCCTGCTCTCGATCATCGTCGGCGCGATGGTCTCGGGGGCGCTCGTGGTGCTGCTGAAGTCAACTCGCAAGCCCCTTGTGGAGACCCCCTCTGCCGTAACGGCCTGACATCGGTCACAATTGACCCACGCCCATTGAAAGGAACCATCCATGGCTAGCAAGACTGTTTCCGTCGGTTCGAGCGTCGGCCTGCACGCTCGTCCCGCTGCACTGATCGCCGAGGCCGCTGGTGAGTACGACGACGAGATCTTGCTGTCGGTCGACGGCGAGGAGGGCGTTGACGCCACGTCCCCACTGCTGATCATGACCCTCGGTGCCGAGAAGGGCGCCCAGGTCACGATCGAGTCCGACAACGAGGAGGCCGTCGAGACCATCGCCGCCCTCATCGAGAAGGACCTCGACGCCCAGTGATCTGAGCTCGAACAAGCACCACCCAGCAGGGGGTCGGACCACGTGGTCCGGCCCCCTGCTCCGTCTCCGGGCAAGCAGCTTCGCCTCCGGGCAAGCAGCTTCGCCTCCGGGCCAGCAGCTTCGTCGCTGAGACAACCTCAGCGAAGCCTTCGGTGATTCTGGGCGTGCGATGGTTCGGTTTGGGCCATCGGCGACATCCAATGGGGGTGAGCCGAGGAGAAGCCGTGAAGTCCACCATGCGCATCACGATCGCAGCAGCGTCCGCCCTTGTCATCGCCTTGTCGGGCTGGTTCACGTCCGTACCGGCGCAGGCCGCGGGCGGCACCCACACCTGGTTGGTCAACGCGACCTCGCCGAGCGCCACCGCGCAGGCCGCCGCGGCTGCCTCCAAGGCCGGCGGAAGGGTCGTGCAGAGCTGGCCGCAGATCGGCGTCGTCGTGGTGCGCACCACCCGGCCCGACTTCGGACGCATGCTCACTGCGCAGAGGTCCGTGGCGGTCGCATCCTTCGCGGACGCGCACGGCGGGCAGACCGTCACCGACCGGCTCGCGACCTCGACGGTCAGCGCGCAGTCCGTGCCCGCGCGCACGGGAACCAGCGCCCCGGTGAGCGGAGCCGACCCGCTGCAGTCGAAGCAGGGTTGGCTCTCCACGATCAAGGCCACCTCCGCCCAGCGGGTCACCGGCGGCTCGCCCGCGGTCGTCGTGGCCGTCCTCGACACCGGTGTGGACGACCGGCACCGCGATCTGGCTACGAACTTCTCCCGCGCCGACTCGGTCGACTGCACCGCGGGCGGACGCCCGAACACCGCCACGAATGCGTGGCGGGGAACGGACTCCCACGGCACCCACGTCGCCGGGACCATCGCAGCGGCCCGCAACGGGATGGGCGTCACGGGCGTCGCCCCGCGCGTCAAGGTCGCCTCGATCAAGGTGGTGGACGCCAGCGGCGCCACCTATCCCGAGTACCTCGTCTGCGCCTACCTGTGGGCGGCGCAACGCGGGGTGGCCGTGACCAATGCGTCCATCAATGTCTTCGACTACTGGTGTGGTCTGGGCATCGACCGCGGCGGGCTGCTGGCCGTGCAGCGGGCCGTCGGGTACGCCACCAAACGCGGGGTCACGCACGTCCAGTCGGCGGGCAACTCCGGCGAGGACGACTCATGGCAGCTCGGCGGCTCATGCTTCGACCCGCTGGCCGGACGCTCGGACGTCGTCCAGGTCGGTTCGGTGACCGCAGCCAGCCGGGTCAGCTGGTTCAGCTCCCGCGGCACCAAGGTCGTCGACGTGGTGGCGCTGGGCGAGAACGTCTACTCCGACTCGATCGGCGGCTATGCCTCCCGAACGGGCACTTCGCAGGCCGCGCCCCAGGTGTCCGGTGCCCTCGCGCTGATGAAGTCAAAACGTCCCTCGGCCACCCCGGCACAGCTGATCGCCACCTTGAAGGCCACCGCCAGCGGGATCTCGGCCAGGACCGCCGGCGCCGGTTGCCGGGGCACGGCCAAGGCCAACAGCTGCACGGGGGCGGGACGACTCGACGTGCTCGCCGCCGTGCGCGCCGTGTGAGCTGTTGGCCCCGTCCTCAGGCCAGTGCTCGTGCCCAGCCTCTGGAGGGCGTTTGGTTGGCTGAACCGTGCTGATGGGGGGCTGCTGCGTTGCGCACACGCTGGAGGGCTCCACGGTCCGGTATCGTTGGCCTCCTTGCGGGCGTAGTTCAGTAGCAGAACACCCACCTTCCTGGTGGGAGAGCCTGGTGCAATTCCCGGCGCCCGCTCCAAGAAGACGGTGCTTTCCGCACTCGGGATGCGAGCCTCGATCGCGCAAGACCTCCCGTCACTGCTGGCGCTCAGGGGCCGTGCCCGCACTGATCCGAGGACCACCCAGGGATGGGCTTTCGGGCCGATGGCTACCTTTGGAACCATGCACCGCACTCATCGCTGGCTCCGCCGACTCGCCGCACTCGCGCTGGTCGGCGCCCTGTTGCTGGCCGGGCTGGTGCTGGAGTCGCGGCGCGAGATCGCCAGCGTCAAGCTCGCGACGCTCGACCTGGCCTCCGACAAGCTGGACGGCACCCTGCGCGTGCTCCAGATCACCGACACCCACGACCAGGACGCCGCCCGTTGGCACCAAGTGGTCGCGCACGCCAGGGACACCCGTCCCGACCTGATTGCGTTGACCGGCGACGTGGTGAACACCTACACCTCCGACTACGGCCGGCTCGACGCCTTCATGACCGAACTGGCCGCGCTCAAGATCCCCACCTACTACGTGCAGGGCAACCACGACCACTGGGAGGGGCACCTGCCGGCGGTGACCGCGACGCTCGAGAAGCACGGCGTCACGGTGCTGGCGAACACGCACACCACCTTCGACGGACCCTGGGGCAACCTCGACCTGCTCGGCACCACCGACTACTACGACTCGGACGCGAGCCTGCCCGCAGCCATGGCCGGCACGCGCACCGACGCCTTCCAGCTAGTGCTCACGCACGACCCCGCCATCGTCGACGACCTGGCCACCTCCGGCGCCGAACTGGCGATCTGCGGCCACACCCACGGTGGCCAGGTGCGACTGCCCTTCATCGGCGCGCTCTATGCGCCCGGGCAGGGATTCCTGCCCGACTACGACAAGGGACTGTTCACGGTCGGCAACTCGAGGCTCTACATCGACTCCGGCGCGGGACAGACCGCCCCCCTGCGTTTCCTGGACCCCGCACAGGTGACGCTCATCACGCTCCATCCCTAGGGTCCAAATTTTCCGCGGATGCTAGCGTTTTTGCATGTCACGCATCGGCTTCATCAGCCTGCACACCTCCCCATTGGACGCTCCAGGGTCGAAGGACGCAGGTGGCATGAACGTCGTCGAGGTGGCCCAGGCACTGGCACTGGGTGAGCTCGGACACCAGGTCGAGATCGTCACCCGTCGCAGCGACGACCAGACCCCTGTGGTGGTGGAGATCGCGCCGAATGTCCAGGTGCGCCACCTGGTCGCCGGCCCCACCGAGCCGCTGGCCAAGAGCGCGCAGGAGGAATGGATCGGTGCCTTCGCCGACGCCATGGTGGCCGACCTGGAGCCCTATGACATCGTCCACTCCCACCACTGGATGTCCGGTGTCGCCGCCCTGCGCGCCGCCCAGCGGTGGGGCGTCCCGCACGTCCAGAGCTTCCACTCCGTGGCCGCGTTGCCCCATCGTCCGCTCGGTGAGGGTGAGCCGCCCGAATCACCCGGACGGGTGGAGGGCGAGCGCGTGATCGCGCAGGAATCCGACCTGGTGGTGGCCGTCTCGCACGCCGAGGCTCGGACGATCATCGATCGCTGTGGCGCCGACTCGAAAAGGGTCGTGGTCGTGCACCCGGGCGTCGACACCGACCTCTTCCGTCCCGAGGGCAGCTGCGAGTGCCACGAGCCAGGAGACCCGCACCGCCCCTGGCGCCCGGAGCTGAACGGCGAGGACGAGCCGAAGCAGTTCGGCCCCTGCATCAAGTCGAACCCAAACGGCTACGTCCTGTTCGCAGCCCGACTGCAGCCCCTCAAGGCCCCCGACCTGGCGATGATGACCGTGGCCGGCGTCCCGGCCGAGCTGCGTCCCACGCTGGTGATCGCCGGCGAGACCAGCCAGGATTTCCAGGGTTATCGGGACGAACTGGTCGATCTTGCGGCCAACCTCGGTATCAACGATCGCGTGTGCTGGTTGGGTTCGCAGAGCCGCAATGACCTCGCCCGGCTGGTGCGCGGGGCGCGCGTTGTCATGGTCCCCTCCTATTCGGAGACCTTCGGGCTGATCGCGCTGGAGGCCAATGCCGCCGGGGTCCCGGTGCTTGCCGAGGCCGAGGGCGGGCTCGTCGAGGCGGTGCAGGACGGCGTCACCGCGGTACTGCTGAAGTCCCGGGAGGCGGAGGACTGGTCCGCTGCCCTGACCGACTTGATGCGCGACCCGTCCCAGCTGGAGGCGATGGGCCAAGCGGCGCGACGACGTGCGCTGGGGTTCAGCTGGGAGCGCGCAGCGGAGCAGCTGGACAGCCACTATCGCCGGCTGCTCGGCATCGAGAGCCCCGCCGCTGCCGCCCCCGAGAACGGCACCTTCGGCAGCTGACTGCAAGGATGGCCAGCATGATTCTCGAAGCGGCCACCCGGGTGTTGTGCTGTCACGCCCATCCCGACGACGAAACCCTGTCGACGGGCGCGCTACTGGCCCACCTGCACGACGTCGGGATCCCGGCGGACGTGCTGACCGCCACCCGCGGCGAGATGGGCGAGACAACCGAGGGACCATGGCGCGACCTGTTCGGAACGGACGAACTGACCTCGGTGCGTGAGGCGGAACTGCGCACCGCGATCGCCGAACTGGGCGTCGAGAACCACTACTTCCTGGGCACCGCGCCCGCCCGCGGCGCCGGCCGGGAGCCCCGCCGCTACCGCGACTCCGGCATGCAGTGGGTGACACCCGAGGTGGCCGGCCCCGCCGATGCCACCGACGAGCGCGCGTTCTCCGTCAGCCCGCTCGACGAGCAGGTGGACGACCTGTGCGCGCTGCTGGATGCGGCGGCGGCCGATGGACGTCCCTATGATCTGCTGGTCAGCTACGACGCGGCCGGCGGCTACGGCCACCCCGACCACGTGCGGATGCACGAGGTCGTCCACGCTGCCGCGCAGCGCACCAGTACGCCGGTCGCCGAGGTGCGTGGCGAGAAGGGTCCCGGGGTGGAGTGGTTCGAACTCCCGTACGACCTGCCCCGCGTCCAAGCCGCCCTACGCCGGCACGCGACCCAACTGACCCTGCAGCCCGACGGCACGACGATCGTCCACGTCGGCGGGCAGACCCAGGACGTGATGAGCACCATCATGAGCTTCGGCCTCGCACGGTCATCGGACGAACAGTCCACCCCCACCAATGAACTGGCGACGATCGCCGCCGACCCCGACTGGTGGCGCCAGGCCGTGGTCTACCAGATCTACCCGCGCTCCTTCGCGGACGCGAATGGTGACGGGATCGGTGACCTGCAAGGGATCCGCTCCCGCATCAAGCATCTCGTCGAGCTGGGTGTGGACGCGGTATGGATGAGCCCCTTCTACCCCTCCCCGCTGGCCGATGGCGGCTACGACGTCGTCGACCACCGTGACGTCGACCCCCGGATCGGCACCCTGGCCGACTTCGACGAGCTGGTTGCAGTCCTGCACGGCAATGGCATCCGGCTACTGGTCGACATCGTCCCCAACCACTCCTCCGACGAGCACCCCTGGTTCGTCGAGGCGCTGGCATCGGCCCCCGGATCGCCCGCGCGGGAGCGCTACCACTTCCGCGACGGGTCCGGCCCGGACGGCACCCAGCCACCCTCGGACTGGACCTCCCTGTTCGGCGGCTCCGCGTGGACGCGCGTCGAGGGCCACGATGGCGAGCGCGCCCAGTGGTACCTGCACACCTTCGCCACGGAACAGCCCGACCTGAACTGGGCAAACCCGGAGGTCAGGGCACACTTCCTGGACGTACTGAGGTTCTGGGCCGACCGCGGCGTCGACGGCTTCCGGGTGGACGCGGCGCACATGCTCGCCAAGGACCTGGCCGACGAGCTGCCCACACAGGCCCAGCTGCTCGAGCTGCCGATGGACGGCAACCACCCGCTGGCCGACCGCGACGAGCTGGCCGAGATCTACGGCGAGTGGCGCCAGGTCTTCGACTCCTACGACCCGCCCCGTACCGCCGTCGCGGAGGCCTCGGTCGCCTCCGAACGCGTCCCTCGTTACGCCAGCCCCGAGACCCTGGGCCAGAGCTTCTTCTTCGACCTGCTGCTGGCCGAGTACGACGCGGCCGTCTTCCACGCCGTGGTGGACGAGTGCCTGCAGGTGGCGGCCCGCTCGGGTTCGTCGGTGACGTGGACGCTGAACAACCACGACACGATCCGCACCGCGAGCCGCTACGGAACCCCCTTCCCCGGCCTCGACCACACCGGCTTCCCGCTGCGCAAGTACGGCGGCGACTGGCTGCTGGCCGGCGGCGACCCGACGATGTTGGACGCTGCGCGGGGCCTGCGCAGGGCGCGCGCCGCGGCGCTGTTCATGCTGGCCCTGCCCGGCTCGGCCTACATCTACCAGGGCGAGGAACTGGGCCTGCAGGAGGTCGCCGAGATCGCCGACCATCAGCGCCAGGACCCCTCCTTCTTCCGCAACCGCAGCGTGGAGGTCGGCCGCGACGGCTGCCGGGTGCCGATCCCGTGGACGCGCAGCGGCCGGTCCTACGGCTTCGGAGCGGCGGGGTCACACCTGCCGCAGCCCTTGTGGTTCGGGCACTACAGCGTCCAGGCGCAGCATGGGGTGGACGACTCGACCTTGACGCTCTACCAGCGGGCGCTGCGGATCCGCCGCGCGCTGGGCGCTGCGGAATCGCTCGAGTGGGTGCCCTCGGAGGAGGCCACCGTGCTGCACTTCGTCCGTCCGGGCGGCTGGCAGGTGGTGTCCAACTTCGGGACGACGCCGGTGCCGTTGCCAACCGGGGACGTGCTGCTGTCGTCCGGCCCAATCAGCGAGCAGCTGCCGGGCGAGACGACGGTCTGGTTGCGGATCCGCTGAGGCGGTCCCGTGGGCCCCGGTGTGGGGCCTCGGTGTGGGGCCTCGGTGGCCGGGGACTCGGTGGCCGGGGGACGCTCAGACGGTGGCGCCGGAGCGCTTGCGGGTCATCATGAACAGGCCGAGGGCGTCGACGAGCAGGGCGATGCCGAGCACGACGTGCACCCACTTCATCCCGTCCATCTCGGCCAGCCCGATCTGCAGGATCGCCAGCACCGGCAGGCTGAGCGCGTGGAAGAAGACGCCCTTGGCCGAGGCGTCGACCTTGGACAGCTGCCACGCGAAGAAGGCGGCGACCGCACAGACCAGGAAGATGAGGTAGCCGATGCCGCCGTGGGCGTCGCGCAGGCCATTGCCGCTGGACAGGATGCCGATGCCCATGCCGAGCTGGAGGAGCATCAGCAGCACCAGGCCACCCGCGGTGGCGGACAGTCGGGACAGGGCGGGGGTGTTCGTGGAAGCCATGCCCTCAGCCTAGCCGTGGCTCGAGGCGATACTGTTGACCCCGCACGTCGTCTGGCGGGACGGGTGTCAGGCAGCACAATCGGGAGAACCATGAAGGACCTCGTCGTTTTCTCCGGCTCGGCCCACCGCGAACTCGCGGAGGAGATCTGTGCCGGGCTGGAAGTGCCCCTCAGCTGGACCGACATCAAGCGCTTCAGCAATGACTGCCTGCAGGCACAGTTGGGTGCCAACTGTCGTCGTCGGGACGTCTACATCATCCAGCCCTTGGTGCCGCCGACGCAGGAGCACCTGATGGAGCTGCTGTTGATGATCGACGCGGCGCGTGGTGCGTCCGCCGAGTACATCACCGCCGTCATCCCGCACTACGCCTACGCGCGCAGCGACAAGAAGGACGCCTCCCGCATCTCGCTAGGTGGCCGTCTGGTCGCCGACCTGCTGCAGACCGCCGGCGTGACCCGCATCCTCACCATGACCCTGCACTCCCCCCAGGTGCAGGGTTTCTTCTCGGTTCCGGTCGACCAGCTGACCGCGATCGGCGTGCTCGCCGAGCACTACCGCGGCCAGGACTTGACCAACTGCGTGGTCGTCTCCCCCGACCTGGGAAATGCCAAGGAGGCGTCGGTCTTCGCGCGCCTGCTCGGCGTTCCGGTGGCCGCTGGGTCGAAGAAGCGACTGGCGGACGACAAGGTCGTCATCGACTCCATCGTTGGTGACGTGGTGGGGCGCAAGGCCATCGTCCTGGACGACGAGATCGCCACCGGCGGCTCGATCATCGAGCTGATGAACCGCCTACGCGACTTCGGCTGCGTGGAGGCCTCGGTCGCCACGACGCACGGTCTGTTCTCCGGCAGCGCCGTCGAGAACCTGCGCAAGCATCCGATGATCACCGAGGTGGTCACCACAAACACCGTCCCCAGCCCGACCGACTGGCCTGAGCTCGAGGTGCGTACCGTCGCCCCCTTGTTCGCCGAGGCGATCGCCCGCACCCACCAGGGCAAGAGTGTCAGCAAGCTTTTCCGCGGCGTCGATCCCAAGTACGCGCCACCGCCCGCCCCCGAGGGTCTCTGGTGATCTGAGGGGGTCCAGCTCGCCCCCAAGCTGCCCACCTGCGTTCCCCAAGCACCCGCCCACGATCTCTCCGAGCTTGTCGAGGGGCCCGTCCTGGCAACAGCAGCCGAGAACTGGCGCTGCGCATACGCGATAACGATCCAGTAACGGGTGCTTGACCTCGACCGGAACTTTGCCCACAATTCAGTTATACGTATAACGATGCTGTTAGGAGGGGCCCGTGGTCCAGCGTCACGCCACCATGATCGACATCGCGAAGCGCGCGGGCGTCTCCCAGGCGACCGTCTCGATGGTGCTGAATGATGCCGCCCAGGGGCGGGTATCGCCTGAGAAGGCGCAGCGGATCCACGAGGCCGCCGCCGAGCTGGGTTACCGCACCAACACCCACGCCCGTGCGTTGCGGGAAGGCAACTCCCGCATGATCGGGTTCATCGGCGACGAGGTGGCCACCGCCCCCTTCGCGGGAGAACTGATCCGGGGCGCCCAGGCACAGGCATGGGCAAGGGACCACGTGCTCCTCTCGGTCGAGACCAACGCTGACCCGCGACTGGAGGCTGCCGCCATCGAGATGCTGCTCAGCTACCGAGTGGTGGGCATCATCTACGCCACGATGTACCACCGGATCGTCTCCCTGCCCAAGGCCCTGCGCGAAGTACCCGTGGTCGTCGCCAACGCCGAGGATGCTTCAGGTGCCGCCCCCAGCATCTTCCCCGACGAGGTCCGAGGTGGGCGCGAGGCGGCCGAGTGCCTGTTGGGCGCGGGCCACCGCCGGATCGCGATGATCAACATCGCACCGGAGGAGATGCACCTTCCCGCAGCGACCGGGCGCCTGCAAGGTTTCCGCGAGGCGCTCGCCGACCACCGCGTCGAGGCCCGCGAGGAATGGATCCTGCACGGCACGGGGGGCCACTCCAGTGGACTCGAACTGGGGCGTCAGCTCTTCAGCCAAGATGACCGTCCGACCGCCGTTTTCTGCGGCAACGACCGAACCGCTCTGGGCTGCTATCAGGCCCTGGCCGAGCTCGGGCTGCGCATCCCCGAGGACGTCTCCGTGGTCGGTTTCGACGACCAGGACACCCTGCGCGAGTGCTTCCTCCCTGCACTGACCACCTTCCAACTTCCCTTTGACGAGATGGGACGACGCGCGGTCCGCGCCTTGGTCGACGGTGATGCCGACCTGGCCGACGCGCGCCACTGCCCCATCGCGACCAGAGGGTCAACAACCCAACCCAAGGAGAGCCGATGAAGTCCCGCACCCTGGCCGCGAAGGGAGCCGCCGCCCCCGTACGGCGGGCTCCCCTGCTGCAAAGGATGCGCCAGTCATGGCAGTTATACGTATTACTGGCGCCCGGCCTGATCTACCTTTTCGTGTTCAAGTACTGGCCCATGTACGGGGCCCAGATCGCCTTCCGCAACTACAACCCGGTGGACGGCTTCAGTGGCAGCCCGTGGGTCGGGCTGAAGCACTTCACGCGCTTTGTGAACTCCTTCCAATTCGAGCGCCTGCTGGTGAACACCCTGACGGTCAATTCGCTCGGCCTGCTCATCGCGTTCCCGGTGCCGATCATCCTGGCGCTGATCATCAACCAGCTCACCAGCGAGCGCTTCAAGAAGTTCGCACAGACCGTCCTCTACGCCCCCTCCTTCATCTCGGTGGTGGTCGTGGTCGGCATGATCTACCTCTTGTTCAGCCCGCGCTCGGGGCTCGTGAACCAAGCCATCTCACTCACCGGTGGCAACCCGATCTTCTTCATGGGTTCCCCTGGCTGGTTCCGCCCACTGTTCATCGGTTCGGACATCTGGCAGAACGCTGGCTTCTCGATGATCGTCTACCTGGCCGCACTCACAGCCATCGATCCCTCGCTGCACGAGGCCGCCAAGATGGACGGCGCCAACAAGTACAAGCGGATCTGGCACATCGACCTACCCGGCATCCTCCCGGTGATCACGATCCTGTTCATCTTGGCGATTGGCAACCTGTTCAACCTGGGATTCGAGAAGGTCTACCTGATGCAGACCGACCTCAACCTGCCCGCGTCCGAAGTCATCAACACCTACGTCTACAAGATCGGTCTCCAGAACGCGCAGTTCAGCTACTCCGCTGCCATCGGGCTGTTCAATTCGGTCCTGAACCTCATCCTGCTGCTGACCTTCAACTGGGTCGCTCGCAGGGCCAACCAGTCGAGCCTGTGGTGAGCCCCATGAGTCAAGATTCCCTGTCCACGCCCGTCCGCGACGCAGACCTCCGCAAGCCCCAGGGCCTGCTCTCCCGGATGGCGGACCCCTCCTTCGCCGTCGTCAGCATCGGGCTGCTCCTCACGGCCATGGCCCTGATCATCTACCCGCTGTACTTCATCGTCATCGCATCGGTCAGCGACCCGAACCTGATCCAGCAGGGCAAGGTGTGGTTCCTCCCGAAGGGCATCACGCTGGACGGCTATCGGACGCTGTTCGCCAATGACGCGATGGTTCGCGGCTTCGCCAACTCGCTGCTGTACACCTCCGTCGGCACCTTCATCAGTGTTTCGATCATTCTGGCCACGGGCTATGCGCTTTCCCGCAAGGACATGCCCGGCCAGAAGCTGGTGATGATCCTGTTCGTCATCACGATGTTCTTCGACGGTGGTCTGATTGCCCGCTACCTGGTCGTCAAGCAGCTGCACATGCTGGACACGATCTGGGCCGTGGTCCTTCCCGGTGCCGTGGGCGTCTGGAACCTGATCATCGCCCGCACCTTCTTCCAGCAGAATGTTCCAGAGGAATTGCGTGAAGCGGCGCAGCTGGACGGGTCCAACGACTTCAACTTCTTCTTCCGCATCGCCCTGCCCATGACCAAGCCTCTCATCGTCCTGATGGCCATGACCCACATGGTCGGCTACTGGAACAGCTACTTCGACGCGATGATCTACCTGAGTGACGAAGCCAAATACCCCCTCCAGTTGGTGCTGCGCAATGTGCTCATCCAGTCCCAGGCATCCGCCTCGATGGACACCGGATCGATCGATTCATACGCCGCCGCGCAACGACTCGGCGAGCTCATCAAGTACGCGATGATCGTCGTCTCCACGGCCCCCCTGCTGGCGATCTTCCCCTTCATGCAGAAGTACTTCGTCAAGGGCGCGGCCCTCGGCGCCCTCAAGTGACGCCCGCATCCGGTCACGGCACCCCGCACCAAGGCACCACCGAACACTGAAACACCCATCTCTGCACGACCACCCACCAGCACAATTCTTGAAAGGCAACCACCATGCAACGTCGCAGCCTCCTGCTCGGATCCCTGGGCATCACCGCCTCCGCCGTCGTCTCCGCCTGCTCCAACGGCGGCTCCGGCAGCGCCAGCGTCGCAGTGTCCGATGCCTCGGACGCCTTCGGCTACCAGGAGACCGGTCTTCCCATCACGACCAAGCCGCTGCCCCTGAAGTTCTCCGGCACCAAATCCGCCCTGGCCCCGAAGTACGAGACGATGTCCCTCGTCCAGCAGTGGAAAAAGGACACCAACATCGACATCACCTGGGACAACCTGCCCGAGACGGTCTACCAGGAGAAGAAGAACCTGATGCTGGCCAGCGGAGACCTGCCGGATGCCCTGTTCAACACCGGTCTCTCGGACGCCGAGATCGTCGCCAACGGCACCAATGGCACCCTGATCCCGCTCGAGGGCCTGATCGATACGCACGCCCCCAACCTCAAGGCGATCTTCGACAAGCGTCCCGACATCAAGTCCGCGATGACCGCCTCGGACGGGCACATCTACACCCTCCCGGCCGTCGAGGAACTGGGCATCCTGCCCTACCCGAACTTCCTGTACATCAACAAGAAGTGGCTCGACGAGGCCGGTCTGCCCGTCCCGACCACGATGGCCGAGCTGAAGGCGGCACTGGTTGCCTTCAAGAAGCGCGGATCGAACGTCATCCCGCTCAGCTTCCGAACCGACTCCTTCTGCGCCAACCCGCACGACCTGATTGCCGCAGTGGGCGGCGTGCCCGACAACAACGACCACCGCATCGTCCAGGATGACAAGGTCGTCTTCACCGCGGCCACCGACGGCTGGAAGGCCGGCGTCAAGGAACTGGGCCAGTGGTACAAGGAGGGGCTGATCGACTCCGAGTCCTTCTCCCAGGACGATGCCGCCTACCTGGCCAAGGGCAAGGCGACGCCGCAGGTGCTCGGCGCCTTCTTCTGGTGGGAGTCCAAGGAGGCCGTCGGCGCCGACCGAAACGACGACTACGTGCTCGTGGGTGTGCTGAAGGGCAACGACGGCACCCAGCGCGCGTCGGTTGCCAACAACCAGGAGATCAATCGCGGAGCCTTCGCGATCACCCGCGCCAACAAGTACCCGAATGCCACTATGCGCTGGGTTGACCGCTTGTACGACCCGGCCATGTCAGCGCAGACCAGCTGGGGGCCGATCGGTACCACCCTCGAGAAGGACGCACAGGGCATCCTCGTCCAGATCCCGGCCAAGGCCGGCGAGTCGGAAGGTGAGCGTCGGCAGAAGGTCGCCCCGGGCGGTCCCAAGGTCACCACCGCGGAGGACTTCGAGAAGGTCGTTGCCCCCGAACCCCGCGCCAAGGAACGCCAGGAGATCTGCAAGAAGTACTTCGAGCCCTACAAGGCCAATGACAAGTTCCCGCCGGTGCTGCTCAGCAACGAGGAGCTCGAGCAGGTCACCGATCCCGTGACCGACATCAACACCCTGGTCAAGGAGAAGTTCGCCACCTGGGTCGTCAAGGGCACGATAGACAGCGAATGGGACGCCTACGTTGCGAAGCTGAAGAGCATCGGCATCGATGAGGTGACGGGCGTGTACCAGCAGGCCTATGACCGCTTCAAGAGCCAGCAGGGCTGAGCAACCACCACCGAGCAATTCGACACCGACGAGGAACACAGATGCCTGATCTGGACCATGTCCTTGCAGGCGAAGACGTGGGCCCGGCCGACCTTGGCCGGGCCCACGTGGCCGCCACGACCGAGACGCCGCACCTGCGTCCCGCCCTTCACTTCACCCCCCGAGACACGTGGATGAATGACCCCAACGGCCTCATCACCCACCGTGGCCGGCACCACATGTTCTTCCAGAACAACCCCCACGACCGCGTCTGGGGCAACTTGTCATGGGGCCACAGCGTGAGCGATGACCTGCTCGGGTGGCAGGAACTCCCCGTCGCCATCATTGGGGACGAGCACGAGGGGATTTTCTCGGGGTCAGTCGTCTGGGACGAGCACAACACCTCTGGACTGGTGACGGACGGCGAAGGTCCATTGGTGGCCCTGTACACGAGCGCCTACGAGGGGCATCCCGTGCACGGAACCCAGCAGGCCCAGTCGCTCGCCTGGAGCGAGGACGAGGGCATGACCTGGCACAAGCATCCGGACAACCCCGTTCTGTCCAGGGGCTCCCGGAACTTCCGGGACCCGAAGGTCTTCTGGCACCCGCCGACGCAACGGTGGGTGATGGTGGCCGTCGAAGCGGCACACCGCCAGCTGGTGATTCACACTTCCGCAGACCTGGTGGGCTGGACCTTGGCCAGCACTTTCGGCCCAGCAGGAGCACCCGAGGGGATCTGGGAGTGTCCGGACCTCGTCGAGGTGCCCTGCGAGGGCGAGGCCAGGTCTCGGTGGGTGCTCCTGATGAGCATTGGGTCCCATGGCCCCGCAGGTGGTTCGGGCATGCAGTGGTTCCTGGGCGACTTCGACGGCTACACCTTCGTGGCCGAGAACCCCGAACAGGTCCGATGGTTCGACCATGGGCCCGACCAGTACGCCGCAGTGAGCTTCTCGGGCGTCGATGGACCGCCGCGGGTGATGGGCTGGATGAGCAACTGGGTCTATGCCGGCAAGTCCCCGACACGACCGTGGGCCTCGGCCATGTCGCTGGTTCGCGAGCTCACCCTTGACGGCGACGAGCTGCGCCAGACGCCCTTGCTCCCTCCCACAGTCCCTGCGGAGCTCGACACCAACGGGCTGGCACGCGGATTCGGTGCCTGGCAGCTCCGCGGGGTGTTGCCCGCCGAGGAATGCCTGATCACGCTCAGCCGTTCGGGGCCAGACCTCAGAACCTCCCTCAGCGTGCACCGCGTCCAGGACTCTCTCATCATTGACCGCGCCGAGGGCAGCATTGTGCCGGTGCATGAGGGGCATGAGAGCTTCCGGATCCCGCTCCCCGAGGGGCCGGTGGAGTTCCGGCTCGTCGAAGACCACGGTCTGGTCGAGATCTTCCTTGCCGATGGCCTTTTGACGGCCTGCGTCCAGACCTTCCCCAGCGACGCTCCGCTCAAGGTGGAGGCAGTCGGGGTGCAGGTGGCGCTGGAGGGCTTGTCGCAGGAAACTCGCGTGGGAGGCTGAAAACCGGACGAGGGTGGACCAGATCTGCGCGTTGATCGTGCAAGTGAATGATTTCGTCCGATTTTCAGTGCGACTGGCCGGAGTCCCCGCGACAGGCTCCGGGATCAATGCGCCTGGCCAGCCGGTACCGGTGGCGTTGACAGAGAGCCTACTCAGGGGGCCTGCTCAGGGGGCCTGCTCAGAGGGCCTGCTCAGGCGGCGCCGAAGGGCCAGCCCAGCACCATGCCATTCGGACGCCCGTGCTCGCGGAAGTGCTCCAGGCCCATCGCGGTGGCGAACGCCTCCTCCGGCATGCCGGTCAGGCCACCGATGTCGGTGGCCTGGGATGCGTGCGAGAGCAGGGCCTGGCGCTTCTGCTCCAGGTAACCGCTGATGTCGACGCGCCAGTGCAGTTCCGCCTCGGGGGTGCCGATCGGGTTGCCGTCGTCGCCCTTGGCGTCCGGGTCGAAGCCCAGGTCCATACCGGCCGCCTTCGCCTGCTCGTAGCCGCGCCGCATCAGGTCCCGGTTCATCGTGCTCTCCAACACCCGCGGACGACGCTTGGCCAGTGCCGCCGCGCGCCAGGTGACCGGGTGCACCTTCACGTGGTCGGGATGGCCGTAGTTGCCGTGCCAGTCGTAGCCACTGACGACGTCTGCGTCCTCCTCGTCAAGGATGTCGGCCAGCCGCCCGGCAGCCTCCTCCAGGTCGGCGAGGTGGAAGGAGTCGTTGTGCTCGTTGGCGTCCCACCCTGTCATCCCGGAGTCGCGATAGCCGAGCCAGACGACGCGGTGGGTGCCGAGCACCCGGGCCGACTCTGCCGCCTCCGCGCGCCGACGGGTGACGACGTCCTCACCCGCGGCCAGGTCATCCGGTACTTCACCCTGTGAACCATCAGTGCACAGGACGAGGACGACACGGTGGCCCTCGGCGACCGCGCGGGCCATCGTCCCGGAGGTCTGCGAGGCCTCGTCGTCGGGGTGGGCGTGGACGAAGACAAGAGTTGACACGTCAAACATTGTTCCACCATCGCCGCAACGCCCACTTCGCCGAAACGCCCGTGCGTCGCCGATACGCCGAGTGCCCGGTTGTCCGGCCCGATGATTTCGTCGTGTTCCCCCCAGGTGGTCACGCTGGCCATGCGCCTGTGGCCACCGCCCTTCCGGCTGGGCCCGCCATCGGGGAGGATCGGAGCATGAGCGTTGACCTGCCCACCGGCATCAGCCGGACCACTCACCCCATGCCCGGAGTCCTGATCGAGACCGAGGCCTGCACCGGCCTGGTGCTCGACCAGGGGGCGCACGTCCTGCGCTGGGCCCCGTCCGGACAGTCCGAGGTCTTGTTCACCAGCGACTGCGCGGTCTTCACCCCGGGCAAGGCGATCCGCGGCGGGATCCCCGTCTGCTGGCCCTGGTTCGACTCCGGCAAGGAGGGGCAGGCCCCCATCCGGCACGGCTTCGCGCGCACCGCCGACTGGCGACTGGTCGACGCGTCCGTCACCGACGGCGTCGCAACCATCGCCTACGAACTCACCGGCTCCGACGTAGACACCCATGGCTTCCCGACCGACGTGGTGGCTCGACTTGAGGCGGAGTTCGGCGCCGAGCTCGTCGTCCGACTGATCGTGACAGCGGGCGCGGAAGCGGTCGAGTTCGAGGAGGCGCTGCACACCTACCTGGCGGTGGACGACATCTCGAAGGTCCGCATCGAGGGCCTGGACGGGGACGACTACCTCGACACCATTGGGGAGCCCACCCAGGGCACGCAGGTCGGCGAGATCACCTTCGACGGCGAACTGGACCGCGTCTACTCCACTGGCGCACAAGCCGTCCTGACCGATGACCAGCGGACGATCACCGTGGGCAAGCACAACTCCGCGACCACCGTCGTGTGGAACCCCGGCGAGGAACTGGCCGCGACGATGCGAGACCTTGGAGCTGACCAGGCGCGGCTGTTCTGCTGCATCGAGACCGCAAATGCGAAGGAGCACGCGGTCACCCTCCAGCCGGGGCAACGCCACGCGATGGTCGCGACCTACCGGGTCGGATGACTGCCCACACCAAACCCTTGTTCTTGGGTTCGGGCTTGTCATTGGGTGCGGGCTTCTCCACGCGCGTTGGGGTGGGCCGGTCGGCCATCATCGGCCACTAGAGTGCTCCAATGCCCAACCGGACCCTTGAACTCGACACCCAGCTGGTAGCCCAGGTGCGCGAACTTGCTCGTCACCTTGATCGCGCCGCCCATCTCTACGCCGAGGCCAAGGGGCTCCACGGAAACGACTTCCGGGCACTGTGCATGATGGATGCCGCCGAGCGGTCCGGGCTGCAGCTCACTGCCGGCGAACTGGCCCAGCAGCTGAGCCTCTCTTCGGGTGCGGTCACCTATCTGGTGGAGCGTCTGGTCGCGTCGGGGCATGTCGAGCGCCAGAGCGACCCGAACGACCGTCGCAAGGTGCTGTTGGTGCGTTCCGCCCATGGTCGCGAGGTGACGCAGGGCTATGTCAGTCCGTTGGACAGCCTGTCCCAGGTGGCCCTGGCGGAGTTCGAAGCAGACGAGCTGACCACCGTGTCGAGGGTGATCTCGCGCCTCGAGCGCGCCTGCGAGCTCTACCGCGAGGAACTGGCACACTCCTCGGCCGGTCGCACCCAACCAGCTGGGCGCCGCAAGGCCGGCTGAGCGCAACGCACAACCCCACAAGAACCCCGGCCATCGCATGTCGTGGTCGTCGACGAGATGGGGCTGCACAGCCTGACGACCCCGACCTCGTTGGCCAGCACCTCAACCGCCGACCACGCAAAACGCTCGACTGGGCGAACCCAGCCGAGCGCTTGCCGTGCGGTTCGGGGATCAGAAGGTGGACGTGTCGATCACGTAGCGGTAGCGCACCTTGGAGCCAACGACCTTGTCGTAGGCCTCGGTGATCTCCTCGCCCGAGATGATCTCCACCTGCGGCGCGATGCCGTGCTCGGCACAGAAGTCGAGCATCTCCTGGGTCTCGGCGATGCCGCCGATGTTCGAGCCGGCCATGGCCTTGTTGCCGCCGATCAGGCTGCCGAAGCGGAAGGTGGACGGGTGCTCGGGCAGGCCGACGTCGACAAGCACCCCGTCCACCCTCAGGGTGCCCAGCAGGGCGTCCAGGTCACTCTCCGCCGAGATGGTCGACAGGATGAGATCGAAGCTGCCGCGCAGCTTCTTGAGGATGCCATCCTCGCTCATCGCGTAGTAGTTGGTGGCGCCGAACTTCTTGCCGTCCGCCTCCTTGCTCATCGTTTGCGAGATCACGCTGACCTCGGCACCCATGGCCGCGGCGATCTGCACGCCCATGTGGCCCAGACCACCCATGCCGACGACGGCAACCTTCTTGCCGGGGCCGGCGCCCCAGCGCTTCAGCGGGGAGTAGGTGGTGATGCCGGCGCACAGCAACGGCGCGGCCTTCTCGAAGGGGATCTCGTCGGGGATGCGGCAGACGTAGTCCTGCTCGACGGTGATGCCCTGGGAGTAGCCGCCGTCGGTGTACTTGCCGTCGCGGCCCATCGAGCCGTAGGTCCACACGGTGGGCTTCTCGCGGCTGGTACAGAAGTTCTCGCGGCCGGCCTGGCACATTTCGCACTCGCCGCATGAGTCGACGAAGCAACCGACGCCCACCTTGTCGCCAACCTTGTGCTTGGTCACCTCGCTGCCGACCATCGTGACGATGCCGGCCAGCTCGTGGCCGGGTACCAGTGGGAAGTGCGCAGGGCCCCACTCCTCACGGGCGGTGTGGATGTCGGAGTGGCAGATGCCCGCGTACTTGACCTCGAAGAAGACCTCCGTGGGTCCGGGCTCGCGGCGGGTGATGGTGGTCTTGTGGAACTGGCAGGACTTGTCGTCGGTGGCGTAGGCCAGGACTTCAGGCATGGGATCCTCCTAGGAAAGGGATGGCCCGGCCATTCTCGCGCGCGGTTCAACCGCAGGAAACCGCCTCGCCAGCCGCCGGGCCGAATTCTCGTCCGGCGAAGACGTGCTCACGGACGTAGGAGTAGTAGGGCGCGTACTTCGTGGCGTCGTAGGGATTGTCGTTGGCGCAGCGGGCGACGTAGTACCCGATGATCTCGCTGAAGGTCTCGTTGCTGCTGTACGCATAGGGGCCGAAGTTGCCCAGCTTGGCGTAGCGGGACGCGAACTGTGAGTAGACCGTCCGGTTGGCAGGCACCAGCGACCAGGCGTGCCCGATCTCGTGGACGAGGATGCGGACGAGTCGTCCCGGGTCGTCGGACTGCACCGTGCGCCACTTCGCGAAGTCGAGCGTCACCGCCCCTGGATGGGTGAGGCCCCAGTCACCCCAGGCCCAGCTGCGGGTGGGCCCGGCGTAGAGCGCGAACCCGGGGTACGCCTTGTTCACGTCATCGACGTAGTCGGTGCATCCGAGGCCGTCCAGGGTCTCCCAGGTGATGCGGACGAGCGTGTGGTTCTGCGGTTCTGCCCAGCCTGGGCCGGTGAGCCTGATGCCAGACCAGCGCTGGAGCTGGGCCTTGACCTCGGCGGGGGTGGCGCCGGCCGGGTAGGGGTGCTGGGCAGCGCAGGGCTGCGGGATCCCGGCGACGGCTCGCGGCATGGCGGGGTCGGCGGGGCTGACGGTGACCGCTGGACGAGCACTGCTGCGGCTGACCGGCTTGTTGGTCTGCTTGACCTGGGTTTCAACGACCCGCTGCGCAGGAGCCAGGCTGGCGATCGAGGTGGGGATGGGCGTCGTGATCGCCACCGGCGCGGTGGACAGCAGCCCCAGCGCTGCAATGGCCGGAGCCCGGTTGGCAGCGCCTACGAGCGCAACGGCCAGCACCCCGGTGGCCACCGCCAGACGTCCCGGCCGCGAACCCTTCTGCTGTGCGGCTTCCGGGACCGGGGTGGGGGTCGGCTCGGCCTCCTTGTGATCTTCCCCGGTAGCGGGAGGAGCGGCGGGGTACTCCGCGTCCAGAGCACGACGGGGTCGCGGCTGTTCCGCGTCCAGTGCGCGCTTCGAGCCGGCCATGGCCACCCTTCCCTGAAAGACGTGAGCCACCATTTTCCCATCCGCGGGCCCTTCGACAAAACACGGTTTCCGTGTGGACACAGCAAACCAAGGTAATGGGCGTTCAACCGTTGCACCTGCTGGGTACCCTGCCCACCATGAGCGAGCACGCCTGCCACGACCACTGGCACCAGCACGACGCACCCAGGATCGCCTTCGACCCGCACTCGGTGGAGCACTGGGACGAGCGCTATTCCGGCGAGCAGGTGTGGAGCGGGAATCCCAACCAGGCCCTGGTGGACGAGGTCTCAGGGCTCGCACCAGGACGGGCGCTGGACGTGGGATGCGGCGAGGGCGCGGACGCGGTCTGGCTGGCCCGGCGGGGCTGGCAGGTGACCGCGCTCGACATCTCGTCCAATGCCGTCGAACGGACACTCGCAGCAGCTGGCGACCTACCGGTCACGGGTGTGGTCGGTTCCTTCTCGGATGCGGCCGTGGAGGGTCCTTTCGACCTCGTCAGCTGCATGTACCCGGTCATCCCGCTCGCCGGCGGTATGGCCTGGCCCAAGCTGTCGGGGCTGGTCGCACCTGGCGGTGCGCTGGTCTTCGTCCACCACGTCCTCGACCCGGAGCAGCAGCGGTCCCATGGCTTCGACCCGGACGAGTTCCTCTCAACGCAGCAGGTCGTCTCGGTGCTCGCCGCCGACGAGGGCTGGCGCATCGAGACGGACGAGGAGCGCCAACGCAGCGTCACCGAGGGCCGGGGAGCCGGTCACACCCGCGACCACGTGGTGCGGGCGACCCGGCTCTCCTGACTCCTCGGTGACGCGGCGGGACGGGATCAGTCGGCGACGGGACGATGTGTGCGCCACAGCCCCAGAACCATCGCCACCGCTGCGAGGGCCGCCAGGTAGAGCAGGGCTCCGGCCTGGCCCCAGTGCAGCTGCACGCCGCCCGGGGTCTGGCCAACGGCCACGACCATGGTGTTGTTGAACAGCAGGTAGGGCTGCAGCTGCTTGCCGATGCCGGGCAGCATCCCCAGCACCAGTTCGATCGGCGTCTGCCACAGCACCACCAGCGCGACCGCTGCGGAGGTGCTGCGGACGAGCGCGCCCAGCCCCACAGCGAAGACGCACATCAGCGCGACCGTCAGGGCCGTGGTCGCGATGGTGCCGGCCTGCGCGGCCGGGTCGAAGTCCGCGCGGCGGTTCGAGGCGACCATCAGGTTGACCACCAGCGCAACGACAACCGTCATCAGCGCGGACATGACCGCGCCGTAGATGGCAGCCAGGACGGCTTTGGACGCCAGCGGCTGCCAGCGCTTCGGGGCTGCCTGGTGCGAGACCAGCACCATCCGGTAGCGGTACTCCTGGGTGACCAGCGTCGCCCCGACCACCATCGCGGCGATCATCGCGAAGCCGAGCACGCCGCCATAGGACCCGTCCGCCCGCACCGGGTCGTTGCCGGTCATTGCATTGGCGACCGGGAGCAGGAAGGCCAGCGCGACGAAGGCGAAAGTGCCGAAGATCCAGCCGCGGGTGGTGAGGAACTTGATGCGTTCGGCATTGAGTGCGTTGATCATCGGGCCACCGCCATCGGCTCGAGGTTGCGGTCGGCGCGGAACTCGCCAGCGGTAGGTGGGCGTGGTGGAAGGGGAAGGCGTTCCAGGCGTCGCCGTTGTCGGTGTGGTCCTCACGAACGGTGCCCCACTGGCGCGCGCTCAGCTAGGGCGTGTCTGACAGAGGTTGGGGGCTGCGGCTGGGAGTCTCGATGGGTGTCGCGGTTTCAGGTGCTTTCGGATGCTCAGTGGTCGTTGATCGAGGAGATGCTGCCGCGTCCCACGGGCCGGCCGGGGCGGAGGTTCTCCCACGCCCGCACGATGGTCGAGGGCATCGTCTACCGTTACCGGACAGGGATCGCGTGGCGTGATCTGCCAGAGGTATTCGGTCCCTGGCAGACGGTGTGGACCTGGCATCGCCGGATGGCGTTCGATGGGACGTGGGATCGGGTGGCCGCAAAGATCGTCGCTGCCGCGGACGCTGCGGGGATGGTCGATTGGTCGCTGTCGGTGGACTCCACTATCGCCCGTGCGCATCAGCATGCGACGAACACGACCCGGCTCACAGGGGGCTGGATCGAATTACAAGGATCTGACGCTCGAGCCGCCTGATCACGGCATCGGCCGCTCCCGAGGCGGCTTGTCGACGAAGATCCATCAGCTCGTCGATGGCAACGGGCTCCCGCTGGTCACGTTGATCACCCCAGGCCAGGCGGGTGACTCGCCGATGTTCCTGCCGCTGATGGCGCAGCTACGAGTCGGGCGCGAGACGGGCCGGCCCAGAACTCGGCCCGACGCGGTCCGTGCCGACAAGGCCTATTCGTCTCGCGCGATCCGAGGGCACCTGCGTTCCCGCGGGATCAAGGCCGTGATCCCTGAACCGGACGATCAGAAGGGACACCGCAAACGACGCGGGTCACGCGGCGGACGACCGGTCGGACTGGACGCTTCCGACTACAAGAACAGGAACGTCATCGAACGCGGCTACTGCCGAATCAAGCAGTGGCGAGGACTCGCGACCCGCTACGACAAGCACGCCGTGGTCTACCGCGCCGCTGTCGTCCTCAACGCCGTCATCGCCTGGACCAAGACATTGTCAGACACGCTCTAGGGGCCCCAGCGTCGCCACGCGGAGTCGTCAGACGACGAGTGGGTGAGTCGTCGTCCCTCTGCCGTGAGCTACCTCGTCGCGCACGGCCCTGACCTCAGGCCTCCTGAGGGGGCGCCGCCAACGGGTCCACCGTTGGCGGATCACGGGTGGCCCGGGGCTGGGGTCGGTGACATTCCGCCAGAACGCGCAGCTCACGGCGATCCGGTCCCGTGGCGGGACCGGATCGCCCTGAGCGGGCGATTTTGGCGGAGAACCTTTTCCACAGGACGCGGCGAAAAGCCCGAAGTTGTCCACAGGCGCGAATGCCCCGCTTTCGGATGAGCCGGTCAGGCCATCAACTGGGGCGATGAAGAATCGGGACGAACTGGCGCGGGCCCCGGATGTCGGTGGCGGGGCACTGCGCGACAAGGACCACCCCCAACTCAGGTGGGCGATCAGGTCCGCGGTCGCCGATGGTCTGGCCAGGAGGCCATTGCCGGGGATCGTGATGGCCAGCGACGACAGCCGGTGGCAGAGCATGGTCCGGGCAACCTGGTTGTGGCGACCGGACGCCGTGTTCACCAGCACCGCCGCCGCAGCCCTGAGCTGGTGGCCTGGGGCGCCGGTGTGCTCCGTCGCCGCAAGAACGGCCCGGTCGCGTTCGGCTCCGCCAGCGGGGCTCACGCTCCTCATGACCCGACCGCTTCCGCCTGAATTGACGATCTCCCATGGGCACACCTGGCTCGCCATCCCGCCGCGAGCGCCCTGGACGCCGCTGACCATGGGGAGATGGACACCCTCTTCCACGGGTTGCGGACGGGCGCGTTCACACCGGCCGACCTGCGCGTGACGGCGGAATGGGCGCGGCTGGAGACCTGGCGCATGACGGCGGCTCGCGTGCGCAACAACCCTTGGTCGGTCGCCGAGTTGGACTTCCACGACCTTCTGCGTGGGGCTGGCATCAGCCGATGGAAGGGCAACGCGCCCGACTGGATCGGCGGCCGGTTCTACATCGGCGACCTGGTCTTCGACAACGTCAAGGTGGTCGTCGAGGTGGACAGCTGGACGCACCACGGGTCGCGCGAGGCCATTGAGCACGACTGGGAGCGCCACAACGCCTTCGAGTCGCACGGGTATCGGGTGCTCCACTTCCCCCCGAGCCGTATCCGCCAGGACCCTCGAGCGGTGCTCAACGAGTTGTGCGCGCTCCTGACCAGCCACAACTTCCGCCAAGATCGCCAGGTGAGCAACTTTCGGTCCCTCCCCGGGACCGGATTGCTCTCTGGTGGCAATTTTGGCGGGCGCGGCGTCGTGCCGCGGCCTCGAAGACAGTGGCCGGGCCCCCAGGACGGCTTGGCGCGCCCGGCATAGGCTCGGGACATGGACATCAGGGGCATGCGCAAGAGTTACGAGCAGGGCGAACTCGACGAGTCGGTGAGCCACGCGAACCCGGTCAACCAGTTCGGCGCCTGGTTCGACCAGGCGAAGGCCGCCAACATCCCCGAGCCCAATGCCATGACCCTGGCCACCGTCGGCGAGGGTGGGCGCCCGTCCACCCGCATCGTGCTGGTCAAGAGCTTCGACGAGCAGGGAATCGTCTTCTTCACCAACTACGACTCGCGCAAGGGCCAGGAACTGGCGACCAACCCGCAGGCCGCGTTGCAGTTCCACTGGGTCGAGCAGGAAAGGGTGGTGCGCATCGAGGGGCGCGTCGAGAAGGTCAGCGCCGAGGAGTCGGACGAGTACTTCCAGATGCGACCGATCGACTCGCGGATCGGCGCCTGGGCCAGCCCCCAGAGCCAGGTGATCGCCACCCGCGCCGTGCTGCTTGCCAACGCCGCGCGGTACGGCGCCCAGTTCGGCCCGCGCCCGCCGCGCCCCGACCACTGGGGCGGTTACCGCCTGGTGCCTGATACCTGGGAGTTCTGGCAGGGGCGCACATCCCGGCTGCACGACCGCCTGCGCTACCGACTCGACGAGCACGGCAACTGGAACAAGGAGCGCCTGGCCCCCTGAACACCACCTTCTGAACACCACCTTCTGAACACCATCGTCTCAACAGCACCGTCTCAACAGCACCGTGTCAACAGCACCGGCTGAACACCACCGGCTGAACACCACCGGCTGAACAGCACCGGCTGAACAGCACCGACCGAGCACGCCCCAAAGAACCCACCAAAAGGGGTGGTCAGACCAGGTGCCCCGCGTTACGGTCGCCGAATGGTCTTCCCCTCGCCGCCCGCGCCGGTGTCATCCATCCAGGACGTGGTCGGCAGCACCCCACTCGTCCGGCTGTCGCGACTGTTCCCCAACACCGAGGTCTTCGCCAAGCTCGAGTCCTTCAACCCCGGTGGCTCCGCCAAGGACCGCCCCGCCCTCAACATGCTCCGCGACGCCCTCGACACCGGCCGGCTGCAACGGGGCGGCACGGTCGTCGAGTCCAGCTCCGGGAACCTGGGAATGGCCTTGGCGCGCGCCTGCACCCTGGCCGGGGTCCGCTTCATCTGCGTCGTGGACAGCCGCGCCAACCGGTCCACCGTCGCGACCATCCGGGCGCTGGGCGGCGAGGTCAGCCTCGTCGACACCCCCGATCCCGAGACTGGCGACCTGCTCCGGGCCCGCCACCTGCGCGTCGCGGAACTGCTGCGCACCATCCCCGGCGCCATCTCGCTCGACCAGTACTCGAACCCGGCCAATCCCGCAGCCCACCGCGACGGGACGATGCGCGAGGTCGCCGGGGCCCTGGACCATCGCGTCGACCACCTCTTCGTCGCCGTCTCCACCACGGGCACCATCAATGGCTGCACCGACTACCTGCGCGAGCACGACATGGCGACCAGGGTCGTCGCCGTCGATGCCGTCGGTTCGGTGCTCTTCGACGGTGAGCAGGGCACCCGCCTGCTGCCCGGGATGGGCGCCGGCGTCGTGAGCCCTCTCTCCCGCCTGGTGATCCCGGACGAGGTGGTCCGCGTGACCGATGCGCAGGCCGTCGCCGGCTGCCGCGCTCTGGCGATCCGGGAAGGGATCTTGGCTGGCGCCTCCGGCGGGGCGGTGGTCTGGGCCCTGTCCCACGCCCGGTTCTCCACCGGCGACAGGGTTGCGGCGATCCTGCATGACGGCGGCTCGGCCTACCTCGACACCGTCCACGACGACGCGTGGGTCACCCAGGAGCTGGGCCTGAGCAGGACCGACATGGACGAACTCGTTGCGGAAGTGGCGTCATGAAGATCCTGATCGTGGGAGCTGGGCCCAAGGGGTTGCAGGCCCTCGGACAACTGGTTGCCCACGCGAACGGACGAACCGACCTCCAAGTGGGTGTCGTCGACCCGACCCCACCCGGCACCGGCGCCGGCTACGACCCCAGCCAGCCCGATTACCTGCGGCTCAACGTCAGCCCCCGCATCGTCCACCAGCCCCCGCTGCCGACTTTGGTGGAGTGGGCAGGTCTGGAGACGACGGACGCCGTCCCGCGCGCGCTGGTGGGGCGCTATCTGGCCGAGGCCTGGGAACGGTTGCGCGCCGATGCGCCATTCCCGATCACCTGGCACCGGGCATCGGTCGTCCAGCTGGAGCCGAGTGCCGACGGCTGGCGCGCCAGCCTCTCGTCCGGTGACCTGCTCGAGGCGGACGAAGTGCTGCTGGCCACCGGACATGCGCCTGACTGGGACGGCGCCCTGGTGCACGGCTGGAGCTCCGAGGTGCCGCTGATCCCGAGCGTCTACCCGGTCGAGCAGCTGTCATCCATCCAGCCCGGGGCCAGGGTCGCCACCCGCGGGGCCGCGCTCACCTTCATCGACTTGGCGCTGGCGCTGACCGAGGGGCGCGACCGCGCCGACCGGCCGGCCGCGATCCTGCCCACGGCCCGGACCGGCCAGCTGCTGGGTGCCAAACCTGCCCCGCTCGACGACCCGGCCGCCGTCGAGCTGCCCCGCAACCCGCTGGCCGTGCTGGACGCCGTGGAACACCTCGCGCTGGATCTGCTCAATCGGGTCACCGGACGCAGCCACCGGTCGGATGAGATCGCGCGCACCCTTGCCACTGGATGGGAACCCGACCTGGGTCGCGGGCAGGCTGCGGAGGCGCTGCGCCGCTCGGTACAGGTCGCCGACGGCAGCCGCGAGCCCGGGCCCGCCTGGGCGCTGGGACGCACCTGGTCGGTGCGCTACGCCGAGGTGGTCCAGGCACTGTCGTTCAGCGATCCCGATCCGGACGACTGGTCGGCCTTCCTGCACGGCGCCGCTGCGCTGGAAAGGCTCACCTTCGGCCCGCCGCTGGGCAATGCGCGTCGCCTGCTCGCGCTGATCGACGAGGGCGTGGTCGACACCAGTTGGCTGGACCGCGGCGTCCGGATCGACGCCGCGGGCATCCACCAGGTGCCCGCCGGTGATGCTCCCGCCGACTGGGTGGTGGACGCCGTGCTGGCACCGCCCGGCGCCGATCACGCGCGCACCCCATTGGTGGACCAGTTGCTGGCCGAGGGCCATGCCCGGCTCGCTCCCGGGCAGCGGGGTCTGGCGGTCGATCGTGAGGGACGTCTGGGACGCGGCCTGTCGTCGGTGGGACGTCCGGTCGAGGACGTGGTGGTGGGCAACGACACCTTGAGTTGTGAACTGCATGACCTGCCGGCCCGGTGGGCCGGTCGCGTCCTGGGTCACTGACCGGCGCGCCAGTCAGGTCTGCCCGCAGCGAAAGATGCCCACCCCTAGGGCTGGCCTTGCTCGACGTGTCGACAAATCGTCAGTTAGACAGGAGGCATGACAGACTTCCAGAACACCACCCCGGGGTCCTCCAACAGCAGGACCGACCAGGCGAAGCAGGAGGCTGGCCAGCTCGGTCGCGAGGCCAAGGGCCAGGCGGCCGAGGTCAAGGACACCGCCGTCTCCGCGGCCTCGCAGGTTGCCGACACGGCCAAGCAGGAGGCCACTCAGGTCGTGGGCGAGGCCCGCGAGCAGGTGCGCGGTCTCATCGACACCACGCTGGGCGAGGTCCGAGGCCGCACCCGTGAGGGCCAGGGCGCCCTCGCCAGCACCCTCAAGGGCCTGACCGACGAGCTCGGAAAGATGACCAGCGGGCAATCCACCAGCGGCCCCGTCGCCGAATTCGCCGGTGATCTGGCCCAGCGCGGCGACCGCCTCGCGTCCTGGCTCGAAAACGCGGAGCCTGACGACATCCTCGTCGAGGTGCGTCGCTTCGCCGCCCGGCGTCCCGGAACCTTCCTGGCCGTCGCCGCCGGCGCTGGTCTGCTGGCCGGACGCCTGGCCCGTGGCACCCGTGAGGTGATCGCGGACGAGAACCAGCGCGCCGAGGCCCTCCAGTACCGGACCGGCACCACTCAGTACACCGGCACCACCCAGTACCGCGACAACGTCCTGGGCGAACCCACCGGCTACGTCCAGCCGACCGGCTACCCGCAGACTGGTACGCCTTCGGCCACGCCGCGCACCACCGGCATCCAGCCCGTCGACACCGGTCTCGGCAACGCCGACCTGAACGCCGACATCCTGCACCCGGACACCCGCACCAACCCGGGAATCATCTGATGACCGGCGCCCACACCCCCGAGCCGACCGCATCGTCGAGCTCGACGCGCCATGGGCTGGTCGAGGACGAGCGCTCGATCGGCGAGATCGTCTCCGACCTCAGCGCGAACTTCTCGACGCTGATGCACCAGGAGCTCGACCTCGCGAGGGCCGAGCTCCGTACCGAGGCCAAGAAGGCTGGCTCCGGCGCGGGGATGCTCGCCGGAGCGGGCATCATGGCGCACCTGGCGCTGACCTTCGCGTCCTTGGCCCTGTGGTGGACGATCGCGATCTGGATCGGCACCCACGACCACCCCGCGCTGGGCTGGTCGGGCCTGATCCTCGCCATTTTGTGGGGGATCGTCGCGGCCATTCTCGCCTCGCGCGGCAAGTCAGAGCTGCAGGCCCTGGAAGGGGCCCCGCGCACCACCGAGACCGTCAAGAAGATTCCGGATGCCCTCAAGGGCAATGAGGAGATGAACCGATGACCACGAACGATCCCGAGAAGATCCGCCAGGACATTGAGCGCACCCGCGCCAGCCTGAGCGACGACGTCAACGCCCTGGCCGATACCGCGAACCCCAGGAACATCGCGCAGGCGCAGGTCGACAAGGCCAAGGAAACCGTCTCCGACAAGGTCGGACAGGTGAAGGAGAAGGTCTTCGGCAGCGACGACGACTACTACGACAATGGCGTGGTGGGCGACGTGCATGACCGTGCGACAGGTGCCGTGGACGACGCCCGTGGCCGCGCCACCGACGCCGTCGACGGTGTTCGCCAGAATGTCGCCGACGCACCGCGCCAGGTGCGTCGCAACACCCGCGGCAACCCGCTGGCCGCCGGTCTGGTGGCCTTCGGTCTGGGTGCCCTCGTGGGTGGCCTGATGCCGGCCAGCGACGCCGAGAAGCGCGCCGCCGGCAAGGTGAAGGAGCAGGCCGCCCCGGTCATCGACCAGGCCAAGGACGTCGCCAAGGATGCGGCCGGCTCGCTGCAGCAGCCCGCCACCGACGCCCTGAACCAGGTCAAGGACGCGGCCACCGGCGCTGCTGACAACGTCAAGGACGAGGCCCGGTTCGCCGCGCAGGACGTCCAGGAGACCGCGCAGTCCGCCAAGGACGAGGTCAAGGACCAGGCCAACCAGGCCAAGGACAACGTCCAGAAGAACTAACGCAGTCGCAGGATGACTGGTGTTGGGCCCCGGTGGCATGTGCCGCCGGGGCCGTTCCCTGTCTGGTGCCCCCACGAACGAGCCGCGAGGATGGACCCATGACGACCCAGCAGCACGCCGCGCCGATGTGTACCGGGGTGCGTCCCCTGACCGCCCGCCGCGAGCCATGGATGGACGACTTGCTGGCCGACGCTGACCGCTGCGCCGCCCTGTTGGAGGAGTACGGCTCGCCGGTGAACGTGATCAACCCGTCCCCGCTGCAGCGCAATGCGGACGAGTTGACGGCTGCCGCCCGTGAGGCAGGCGTCGCCTTCCGGGTCTTCGTGGCCCGCAAGGCGAACAAGGCGCTGTCGATCGTGGACGAGGCGAACCGACTGGGGCTGGGCATCGACGTCGGCTCCGAGCGTGAGCTGCGCCAGGTGTTGGATCGCGGCGTCCACCCCGACGACGTCATCGTCACCGCCGCCGTGAAGCCGGACTCCCTGCTGCGGCTGTGCCTGGAGCGCGATGTCCCGCTGGCCCTGGACAACCTGGACGAGGGCGACCGGCTGCTCGAACTTGCCGCCGAGTCGTCATTGCATGGGGATACCGCCCCCCGGGTCGCGCTGCGGATCAGCATCGAGGGCAGCAATGGTGAGGGGAACGTCATCGCCCCGACCCGATTCGGTGAGGCCGCGGCGTTGTGGCTGGGCTGGATGCCCGAGCTTCGCTTCCTGCGCATCGAGGGAGTGCACTTCCACCTGCACGGCTACGCGGCCGCCGACCGGGTCGCCGGCATCCGGCAGGCCGTGGCGCTGGTCGACCAGTTGCGCACCCGCGGTTGGGCCCCGCACTTCGTCGACATGGGCGGCGGCATCCCGATGAGCTACCTGGACGACGGCTCCCAGTGGGACGCCTTCTGGCGCGACCCGGTGACCTGGCGGGGCCGCGAGCTGCAGCAGGTCTACCCCTACCACCAGGCGCCGGTGCGCGGTGGGTGGCTCGCCCGGGTGCTTGCCGAGGCCGCGGACGACATCGCCAGCCGCGGGCTGGAACTGCGCTGCGAACCGGGACGCTCCGTGCTGGACGGCTGTGGCATGACCCTGGCCCGGGTGGCCTTCCGCAAGGAGACCAGCGACGGGCTGCCGATCGTCGGGCTGGAGATGAACCGGACCCAGTGCCGCACCACCTCGGACGACTACCTGGTCGACCCGGTGCTGGTCCGGCCCTCGTCCGCGCGTCCGGCGTCGCCGCCCATGACCGGCGCCTACCTGGTGGGCGCCTACTGCATCGAGGCGGAACTGCTGTTCGCGCGTCCCTTCGACTTCCCGTCCGGAGTGGCCGTGGGCGACGTCGTCGCGATCCCGAACACGGCGGGCTACTTCATGCACATCCTGGAGAGCGCCTCGCACCAGATCCCGCTCGCGCGCAATGTGGTGCTGGACGCGACGAAGGGCGCCGACGAGATCCGGTTGGATCCCATCGACGCCCTCTAGACCGCGAAGCGGGGTTGGTTTGCACCGCTGTCGGTGCAAACCAACCCCGGTTCAACTCACGTCACTCAGCCAGCAGGCGGTAGACGTCCTTGCGGGCCGACTCCAGGATGGCCTTCACCTTCTGGAGCTGGTCCTGGTCACCGGCGACGACGACCTGCTGCACGGCCATGCCGAGCTGGTGCATGTCGCTGCGCACGTCCAGGAAGCCCTGGTGCGGCTGGGCCACCTTCTCCCAGGGGTTGGCCAGCGCGTCGGCGTGCTCGTCGACGTGCGTGCGGCCGGCCTCGGTGAGGCGGTAGACCTTCTTGCCGGAGGCCTCGGCGGGCTCGATCAGGCCCTCGTCCTCGAGCAGCCCCAGAGCGGGGTAGATCGATCCAGCGGACGGGCTCCACAGCCCGTCGGTCTTCTCGCTGATGGCGCTGATCATGCCGTAGCCGTTCAGCTCCTGGTCCTTGAGCAGCGCCAGGATGGCGTTGCGGACGTCGCCCTTGCGACCGCGGCCCGGGCCACGCCCGCCGCCGCGACGGCCGGGACCACCCTCGCCCCAGGGTCCGCGACCACGGCCGCGTCCCCCGCCGAACATGAAGGCGTCATCGGGACCATTGGCAGGACCGTGGTGGTGTCCACCCTGGGGGCCGAAGCCCTCGGGGCCGTTCTGGTCGTCCGGGAAGGGGCGGGGACCGCGTCCGCGGCCTTGGCCATGACCCTCGGGGCCACGGTGGTGGTGATGGTGGCCGCGACGGAGGCCTTCGAAGTTCTCGTTGAACTCGTTCATGGTGTTCTCCTTGTGTGCCCTCGTGGGGCTGTGGTGGGTGAGCTCGACGGATCTGTCCGGAGCACCTCTTGGGGGTGCCCACCGCCGGCTCTTCGTCAACGACCCGTTGTCGTTATATCGAAATAGTATCTCCATGGATCCTGCGATGCAACTTCACCGCTGGGACGGACCCTGGCGACAACTGGCAGGTGGATGTTCGGCGGGCATGAGAGGGGTCCGCTGATGCGAAGGGGCTCTGACACAATCACCAGCCATGGAGCATCTGGTTCTCGGGATCGCCGCCTTCTTGGCGGTCGTACTGGCCGTCACCACACTGTGTCGCCGGTTCGAGCTGAACGAGTCACTCGGCCTGATGCTCGTCGGCATCGTCGGCAGCTTCCTGCCGTTCGTCCACCTACCCAACCTTTCGCCGGAGCTGATCCTGGTTGGGGCGCTGCCGCCGCTGCTGTACGCGTCCGCCATCAACACCTCACTGGTCGACTTCCGCCGCGACGCAAGCACCATCGGCTGGCTCTCGATCGGGTTGGTGATCTTCACCGCGCTGGGGGTGGGTGTGGTCGTGCACGAGATGCTGGACGTGGCGTGGGCGCCCGCCTTCGCCCTCGGCGCCGTCGTTGCCCCGCCCGACGCGGTGGCCGCCACCGCGGTCGCCCGCTCGATCGGACTACCGCGCCGCGTGGTCTCCGTGCTCGAGGGAGAGAGCCTGGTCAACGACGCGACAGCGCTGGTGGCCCTGAACACCGCCACCGCCGCCATGGTCGGGTCGGTCTCCTTCGGCGGTGTCGCGGCCGACTTCCTGCGCGCGGTGGCCGTCGCGATCCTGGTCGGCCTGGCGGTCGCGAAGCTGGTCTCGATCGTCTACCGGTATGTCCCGGACGCGACGACGTCCACCGCCCTCAGCCTGATGACGCCCTTCCTGGCCTTTGTACCCTCCGAGGAACTGCAGGGCTCCGGTGTGCTTGCGGTCGTCGTCGCGGGTCTGGTGCTCGGCCACAGGTCCGCGCGGATCCAGACCGGCGAGACCCGGCTGGCGCAGCGGATCAACTGGCGCACCATCTCCTACCTCCTGGAGAACTCGGTCTTCCTGCTGATCGGCCTGCAGGCGCGCACCATCCTCGAGGATGCGGCCGCCGTCGGCCTTGCGGGCGGACGGGTGCTGGCCGCCTGCGTGGCGACGCTGGTCGCGGTGATGGTGTTGCGCGTGCTGTGGATCTTCGCGACGCGAGTCCTCGTCCACATCGGCCCGCGCGAGGCGAGCACGCCCTGGCGCGAGGCCCTGGTCCAGTCCTGGGCCGGGATGCGCGGCGTGGTCACCCTGGCCGCCGCGCTGACCCTGCCGTCCGACACCCCCTACCGTCCGATCCTGATCCTGATCGCGCTGGTGGTCACTGTCGGGACGCTGTTGATCCAGGGGCTGACGCTGCCGATGCTGGCCCGCCACGCCGGGGTCTACGGCCCGGACCCGCGCGAGGACACCTTGCAGGAGGCAACCGCCTACGCCCACGCCGTCACCGCCGGAAGTGCAGCGATGAGGGCCGCCGCCAACCCTGGGGACGAGGAGATCGTCCAGCGGATCGAGTCGCTCACCAACCGTCGTCTCAATGCCATCTGGGAGCGCCTCGGCCGTCCGGAGGACGACGTCGAGACGCCCTCGGAGACCTACCGACGGCTGCGGCAGGTGTCCATCGAGGCCGAGCGCAACAAGCTGCTCAAGCTGCGCGACAGCGGCCACACCGAGGCCGAAGTGCTGTCCGGGTTGCTGATGGGGCTGGACGTGGAGGAGGCCTCCCTGCAGCCCTACACGCGCGTCAACGAGGAGGTGCGCTCGGCGCCACTGCGTCCACAACTACCGAACTCACCGTGCGAGCACCTGGCCGAATCGCCTCTCCAGGTCGCACCCACCAGCCTGGACTGCCCCGAGTGCACGGCCGAGGGCACCCGGCCCGTCCACCTGCGCATGTGCCTGTCCTGCGGCCACGTGGGTTGTTGTGACTCCTCGGTCGGCATGCACGCGACGCGTCACTTCGAGCAGACCGGCCACCCGACCATGCGCTCGATCGAGCCCGGTGAGTCCTGGCGTTGGTGCTACCTGGACGGGTTGTTGGACGGCGGCGCCTAGACCGGCTGCACCCCGGGCGGCGATGGCAACCTCCACTGGTCTCCCAGCCAGCGATCGAAACTGCCCGGGACGAAGCGGCTCACCCCACCACCGGGGTAGGGGGAGAACTCGCCGAACCAGACCTGCCCGTCCGCGACGTAGAAGTCGACCCGGACGAAGTCCCAGCCGGCGCCGAGTTCGGCGGCGAGCGCGTACATCTCGTCCAACAGTTCCGGACGCTCGATCTGTGGCTTGGACGGGAGATAGGTGGACGCCACGTCCAACCGCGTGAAGCGCTCGTCGAAGTAGGTGCAGCGGTGGTCGGTGAAGCGGTCGGTGTGGATCTCCAAGAGCTTCACCCGGCCGTCGAAGACGCAGAACTTGTAGTCGGGCAGGTCGGCGTCGAAGGGGATCTTCTCCTCCAGCAGCATCACATGCTGCGCGGCCGAATAGCCCCACTCCCCCAGCCGCTCGTGCTGTTCACCGGTGAGCCAGCCGACGGTCTTCTCCCGCAGCTCTTCGCGGCTGGCGGGCAGGAAGACCACGTCACCACTGCCGTCGTTCGGCTTCAGGATCGCCTCGCGGGCCAGCAGTTCGTCCGGGATCTGCTCGACATCAGTCCCCACCCACCACGTCTCCGGAATCCGCAGCCGAGCCACATCCGAAACCTTCGCGCGGGCCATCTCCTTCATCGCCAGCTTGTCGCAGGTCGCGACCAGTTCGGGGCGACGGTCGTTGATGATGCGCCAGTTGACCTTCTCGGAGAAGGTCTTTGGGTGGGTGAAGTTACCCGGACGCCCCATGGCGGCCGTGAACAGGTATTGCCGGCGCCAGTACAGCGGCAGGCTGCCAGCAATGCGGCGGTGCAGGGGACGAAGCCCGTCACGCAGGGGCCGGGTCAGGCTGGTGCTGAGATCCACCCACCCCTGACGGGCTGGCGCGTTTGACCCCCGCTGCGGTGCTGCGGAGCGCTTGAACATGATTGGTCCCCTGTCCCGGTGGCCCCCGCCACCGGAAAGTCACACTATCCACCGGAGCTGGCAGGCATTCTCAGTTTTCGCCCCATCCTCAGCTCTGCTTGGGCATGCCGGGCGCGAGGACCAGGAAAGAAGCAGCCACCTCGAGCGTAGGACGGCCCATGGGTGAGAACCAGCAGCACCTCACAACCGCCCAGGGATACCTCACCAGCGCGTGAACTCCCGGCGAAAAGTCCGTCCCCGGTGCCCGGTCCATCGAGCACTGCCACCAGAATGGAGCTCATGACCCAGCAGCAGACGCCCGCGCCCGCGAAGATGAAGATCGGCATCCTGACCAGCGGTGGTGATGCGCAGGGCATGAATGCGGCGGTGCGTTCGGTCGTCCGCACGGCCCTGACGCTGGGCGCCGAGCCCTATGCGATCTACGAGGGATACCAGGGCATGATCGACGGCGGCGACGGCATCAAGCAGTTCGGCTGGGACGATGTCGGCTCGATCCTGCACCGCGGCGGGACGATCATCGGCACCTTCCGCTCCAAGGAATTCCGGGAGCGTGAAGGACGGCTGAAGGCTGCTGCGAACCTCGTCGAGCACGGCATCGACCGGCTGGTCGTAATCGGCGGCGACGGTTCACTCTCGGGCCTGGACCTCTTCCGGCAGGAGTGGGACGGCCTGTTGGCCGAGCTGCTGATCACCGGCCGGATCACCCAGGAGCAGGCGGACGCGCACCCGGCGCTGATGATCGCCGGCTTGGTGGGCTCCATCGACAACGACCTGGTCGGCTCCGACATGACGATCGGCGCGGACACCGCCTTGCACCGGATCGTCTCCGCGATCGATGACCTGGCGAGCACCGCCGCCAGTCACCAGCGCTCCTTCGTGGTCGAGGTGATGGGACGCCACTGCGGCTACCTGGCGCTGATGGCGGCCATTGCGGGTGGCTGTGACTACGTCCTGATTCCCGAGAACCCCCCAGCCGACGGCTGGGAGGACAAGATGTGCGCCGAGCTGAAGCGCGGCCGCGATGCCGGGCGCCGCGAGTCGATCGTCCTGGTGGCCGAGGGTGCGCAGGACCGCTCCGGCAACCCAATCTCGGCCGAGTATGTCCGCAGCACCCTCGAGGAGAAGCTGCACGAGGACGCCCGGGTGACGATCCTGGGCCACGTCCAGCGCGGTGGTTCGCCGAGCGCCTACGACCGGTGGGCGTCCACGTGGCTGGGGCACGAGGCCGTCAAGGAGGTACTCGCGGTCACCCCCGAGAGCCCCGGCAATGTGATGGCCATCCGGGGAAACCGGGTGGTGCCCACCGACCTGATGGAGGCGATTCGTCACACTCGCGAGGTGCCCGAGCGGATCGCCGCCGGTGACTTCGGCGGGGCGATGGAGCTGCGCGGCGGCTCCTTCACCGAGATGGACCAGATCTTCCACGAGATGGCCGAACCGAGCCAGGTCGACGTCGCCTCCGACGCCAAGCGAGTCGCGATCGTGCACGCCGGAGGGCTCGCGCCGGGGATGAACACCGCTGCCCGGGCCGCGGTCCGGTTGGGCATTGCCCGCGGTCACACCATGCTCGGGATCAACGGCGGCTTCCCCGGCCTTCGGGACGGCAACATCTCCGAGCTGACCTGGGAGGACGTCGAGGGCTGGACCGCCGACGGCGGCGCCGAGCTGGGGACGCGGCGGACGATCCCGCCGCTGGAGCAGCTGTATCCGATCAGCCGCTCGCTGGAGCAGGCCAATGTGGACGCGCTGATCGTGATCGGCGGCTGGAATGCCTATCAGGCGGCCTACCTGCTGTACTCCGAGCGCGACCGCTACCCGGCCTTCAAGATCCCGATCGTGTGCATCCCCGCCAGCATCGACAACAACCTGCCCGGCTCGGAGCTGGCGATCGGCACCGACACCGCGCTGAACGTGATCGTCGAGGCGATCGACCGGATCAAGCTGTCCGGTTCGGCGTCCAAGCGCGCCTTCGTGGTGGAGACGATGGGCCGCTATTGCGGCTACCTGGCGCTGATGGGCGGCCTGGCCAGCGGCGCCGAGCGGGTGTACCTGCACGAGGAGGGCATCCGGCTGGCCGAGCTGAGCCACGACGTGGACGCGCTGTGTGAGTCCTTCCGGCAGGGACGTCGTCTCTTCCTGGCGGTGCGCAACGAGCGCGCATCCGAGCACTACACCACCGACTTCATCACCCGGCTGCTGGAGGAGGAGGGCAAGGAGCTGTTCGACGTGCGCCAGGCGATCCTGGGACACGTCCAGCAGGGCGGCTCACCCTCCCCCTTCGACCGGCTGCTGGCCACGCGGCTGGTGTCGCGCGCGCTGAACCTGGTGGACGAGGAGTTCGCGCAGGGACGGGCACACGGCTGGTACCTCGGCCTGCAGGGCGCCAAGGTCGAACAGTCGCCGCTGAACCACATGATGGAGCACATGGACCCGGAGTTCCGTCGTCCGCTGGAGCAGTGGTGGCTCCAGCTGATCGACGTGAACCGCTCGGTCAGCGACGACCCGGCCCTGTTCGAGAAGGCCTGAGTTCGACAGCCCGTCAGCTGGCTGCCTTCACCGGGGTCACCACCAGCGACTTCACCTGGGAGGTGCCTCCCTCGGCGAAGAGCTGGACCCCCGTCGAGCCGAGCGAGGGGTAGATCAGGTCGGTCAGCGCCACCTGCCCGCCCTGCGCGAAGACCTCGACCGACGAGCTGTCGACCCACACGTCCAGGGTCACCGGCGAGCTGCCAACCTCCAGTGGTGCCGAGTGCCGGGCGGCGAAGCGGGGGTCGAAATCGCTGGCACCCGACTTGGTCCGGTCGATGAAGACCTCGCGGCTCGCGGCGTCGTAGCCGACGCGCGTCCGCTCGCCCCCGCTGACCCGGACGTCCACGCCGGTGCTGGACGAAGAACCGGGATCGATCGTCACCTGCACCCGCAGGGCGGTGCCAAAGACGTCCACCTTCTTCACCCCGGAGGTCACCGCAACGGAACCCTTGCCGGGCCGCAGGCGGACCGAACTCTTGCCGAGCAGCTTGTTCAGCTGGGGAACGGGTGCACTGGTGACCGTCTCTCGTCCGTTCACCATCTTCAGCGACAGCTCGCGGGGCAACGACTGCTCACCTCGCCAGGTGTTCGTCGGGGTGGCGTTCTGGTAGTCCCAGTTGCCCATCCAGCCGAAGACGATCCGCTTGCCGTCGGGAGCGTCGTTGTAGCTGACGGCTGCGTAGAAGTCGTTGCCGTGGTCGAGGAAACGGGCCCGCTTCATCACGCCCAGCGCCGGCTTGGCGGCCAGCATGAAGTGGTCGGCCAGCAGGTGGCCCCAGTCACCGGTCGCGCTGTCGACGAGCTGCACCTGCGCCTGCTTGCCCTGCAGGTCGGCCAGGCTCCACGAGACCCAGTCCAACCAGACGCCGTTGTTCCCGGTGGCGGTGCGGAGGTTCACCGCCGTCGGGGCGTCGCCACCCCAGGCGTGGTTGCCGCCCGCGACGAGGAAGTTGATGTACGCGGAGTCGATCGTGAAGTCGGGTGACCAGATGGTGCCGGTGGCGGGGTCGCAGGCCCCGATGCAGGTGTCGAGCACCTTGGACCCCAGCTGGCCGGCCAGGTTGGACGTCGTCGGGGTGGCGCCGGCGAAGTCGCCGCTGGCGGCCCAGCCGTCGCCGAAGGTCGCGCCCTCGAAGTCGGCGAAGACCGTCCCGGCGGGGGCTGCGGTCTGTCCGTCGGGGACGTGCGGATGGTTGCCACCCGCGATCAGGAAGTCGAGGTACTTCTGGTCGACGGTGAAGGCGGGGGACGTGAGGGTGCCGGTGTCGGCGTCCGAGCTGCCGAAGCTGTCGACGATTCGGCTGCCCTGCACGCCCGTGACGTCCGCGCCGGGAACCACCGGACCCGAGCCGAAGGCCGTCCCGGTCGTCGTCCAGTCGCCATGGGACGTGGACTCGAAGCCCTGCAGCACGGTTCCCGCGGGCGGGGTGTAGGTGGCGGCATCCGGTGAGGTGAAGGTGTGGCCGTCGAAGTCGCCGACGAAGTAGGCGGTTCGCCCGGCGACCGACAGGCTCATCACCCACTTGGTCGTGCCGGTGTGGGATCGGTGAGCTGGAACAGGTCGGGGCATTCCCAGACCGAGGAGGTCACGCCAGCGGGGCCGAAGTCGGATTCGTGGGTCCAGCCCTTGAGGTCGGACGAGGAGTAGATCGCGATCTTGTGGTCGACGGACTTGGCCACCACCATCAGCCAGCGGCTGGTGGAAGCGTCCCACCACACCTTCGGGTCGCGGAAGTCCTTCAGGCCCGCGTCCAGCACGGGGTTGTTGGCGTACTTCACCCAGGTCTCGCCGTTGTCCAGGGAGTAGGCCAAGGCTTGGCGCTGCGTGCCCGATGCCTTGTGGGCGCTGGTGTAGACCGCGACCAGCGGCGGGTTGTCGGTGGTTCCCAGGCCGGAGCTGTTGATCTTGTCGAAGACGACGCTGCCCGACCAGACGTCCTCATTCTCGTCGGTGGAGATGGCGACCGGGTGCCGGGCCCAGTGCACGAGGTCGGTGCTGGTGGCATGGCCCCAGGAGCCGTTCCCGGACGTCGCCCCATAGGGGTTGTACTGGTAGAAGAGGTGGTAGGTGCCGTCCTTGTGGATCAACCCATTCGGGTCGTTCATGAAGTTCTCGGTGGACGTGTAGTGGTAGCTCGGCCGGTAGGGGTCTGCGGCAGGGTTCGCGACATTGCGTGGAGTTGACGGAACGCTATGCCAGCAGGTGATCGGGGGGAAGCGGCAAGCGGCCACCTTCTCGAAAACCCACCCCCTGGGGTTTCAGGCGCGCACTGGCCCAGACGCACGAACTGGGTGG
>NZ_BAAAKI010000016.1:0-19779 GCF_039527675.1 Luteococcus sanguinis | reverse complement strand
ACCCAGTTCGTGGGTTATCGCGTCGCCTCAGCCCAAGAGGCCCTGGAAGCTGAAGGTGAAGGTCAGCTTCTCCCCCGTGGGCAGGCAGTACTCGGGGTGGGTCATCGCACCCCAGGAGTCGTCGCCACCCACGCCGCGGCGCATCAGGGCCGGGCGCAGGATGGTGCGCTGGTGGGGCGGAAGGTCCACGTGGTGCAGCGCGCTCTCCACCTCGACCGGCGTCCACGGCATCGCCGAGAACTCCATGGTGTCCGCGCACTCCAGCCGGAGGCCGCGGCCACGGGCGTCGGTCACCGTTGCCCACCGGACACCCGTGTGGCTGCCCGCCTCCTGCGGACGCAGGTAGGGGGTGAGCTGGTCTTCCACCAGACCGGACCAGACGCCCAGCCGCGCCCCGGCTCGGCGGTCGACGTAGCACTCGTCCGGGCCCTCGCCGTAGAACTCCAGCCGGTTGAACTCGGGCTGGGTGGCGAGCAGCATCCCGAACTCGGGCATGTCGGGCAGACCCTCGCCGGGCTCGACCTCGAGGGTGACCTCGATGCGCCCGTCACCGCTCACCAGGTAGCTGACCTGGCAGGTGCTCTGCGGGGTGGTGGGCAGCAGGTAGCGGTAGCTGAGCCGGACCCTGTCGTCCGCCTGCTCCACCTCGGGCTGCGCGACCTCGGGGGCCAGCGTCGGGTACTGGCTGGCCAGCAGCCACTGCCCGTCGCGGGCGGGCATCTGCCAGCCGCGCTCGTTGGAGGTGGGTGCGTGCCAGAAGTTCGGACGCGGAACCTGGCGCAACATCTCGTGTCCGCCGTCGCGGGTCATCCCGAAGCGGTAGGACACCAGACCGCCGTGCAGCTTGGAGAACAGCGCCGTGAAGTGCTCGCCACGGACGCCGACATTGTGGATGCCGTGGACGACCTCGGGCGCCGGAGCGCTCGGACGCACCGGCGCCTCCCCGACGCGGACAACCGCCTGGCCAAAGGCCACCTCGTGCCCGGCGGGTGCCCACTTCTCATCCGTTCGCAGATGGAAGGAGACATCGACGGTGTACTCCCCGGGCTCGGTGGGAAGCTCGGGCAAGGGGTAGCTGGCACGCTCCCCCGGAGCAACGACCGTCCCGATCGACGACCGGGCCACGACGACGCCCTGGCGGGCGATGGTGACGCGGCAGTCGTAGGCGTCCGAACTGGTGAACAGCAACCGGTTGTCGACGGTGAACTCCGCGTCCCCGACCGTGACGACCAGACCCTGGTAGAGCTTCTTCACCTCGGCCAGCTTCGGCGAGGGCGTGTGGTCGGCGAAGACGATGCCGTTGCCGCAGAACTCCCCGTCGTGGGGGGCCTCGCCGCAGTCGCCGCCGTAGCCGAAGTAGGGCTTGCCGAAGCGGTCGGTCAAGGCAATCGCCTGGTCGGCGAAGTCCCAGATGAAGGCGCCCTGGAAGAGCTCGTCGCGGTAGGCGAGGTCGATGTACTTGTCGACGGCACCGAAGGAGTTGCCCATGGCGTGCGCGTACTCGCACAGGATGAAGGGCTTGTCGCGGTGCTGTCGGAGCTGTTCCTCGACGGCTGCGGCGGAGGTGTACATCTGGCTGACGATGTCGGTGCTGTCGGGGTACCGCGGGTCGTGGTGCACCCCTTCGTAGTGCACCGGACGGGTGTCGAGCTCGCGGAAGTGGTCGGCGAGCTTGGCGATGTTGCCGCCGCCGAAGGACTCGTTGCCGCACGACCAGATGACGATGCTCGGGTGGTTCTTGTCGCGCTGCACCATCGAGTCGGCCCGGTCGATCAGGGCGGGCAGCCATTCCGCGCGATCTCCCGGGAGCGCCTGCTCGACGGGTAGGTTCTCGCGCCACAGCTTGTCCCAGACACCGTGGGACTCCATGTTCATCTCGTCGATGACCATCAGGCCGTACTGGTCGCACAGCTCGTAGACGAAGCTGTTGTTCGGGTAGTGGCTGGTGCGCAGCGAGTTGATGTTGTTCTGCTTCATCAACACGATGTCGGCCTCGGCCTCGGCGCGGGTGATCACCCGTCCGTTCAGCCCGAAGTCGTGCCGGTTGACGCCCTTGAAGACGACGCGCTGGCCGTTGAGCTTGAGCACGCCACCCTCGATCGCGAAGCGGCGGATGCCGAAGGCCTGCGCGATGACCTCCCCGTCGGTCTCCTCGCCGTCAATCTCGATGCGCAGCTGGTACAGCTCGGGAGACTCCGGGCTCCACAGTCGGGGGTCGGTGATCTCGGCGGTGAAGGTGCCGTCATCGCCGCGCTCCAGCTCGGGTCCGTCGACGACGCGGACGCTGACCTGACCGTCCCCGACGACCTGCAACCGGCAGCTCACGACGGCCCGGGCCAGGTCATCGTCCAGTTCGCTGCGCACCCGGACGTCCTCGACGTGGGTGGCGGGACGGCGACGCAGGACGACGTCGCGGAAGAGGCCGGAGAAGCGGTAGAAGTCCTGGTCCTCGATCCAGGAGGCGGCGCTGAACTTGAAGACCTGAGCGGCCAGCACATTCTCGCCCTCGACCAGGGCGTCGGTGAGGTCGAACTCGGAGGGGGTGAAGGTGTCGCAGGCGTAGCCGATCCAGCGTCCGTTGAGCCACACCGACAGCGCGGATTCGGCGCCGTGGAAGGTGATCGAGACGCGCTCGCCCTCGGCGACCGGGTGGTCGAGCGTGAACCGGGTCAGGTAGCTGGCCACCGGGTTGAAGCGTTGCGGCACCTCGCCGGGCTCGAGCTGCTCGTGCCCGTCCCAGGGGTACTGGACATTGACGTACTGCGGCCGGTCGTAGCCCTGCAGCTGGATGTGGCCGGGGACGGCGATGTCGTCCCAACCGGAGGCGTCGAAGTCGGTCGCCTCGAAGCCCGCGATGGTGCCGGCGGGGTTCTTGGCATAGTGGAACTTCCAGCTGCCGTTGAGGCACTGCTCGTAGCTGGACGCGCCGGTGGCCAGCTCCTGCTCGCTGGCGAACCAGCGATGGTCGGAATGGGCGGGCATCCGGTTCTCAGCGAACTTCGTCGGGTCGTCCAGAAGGCTCGTGTCGAAGGTGGGCTGTGTCATTTGATGGCTCCCGTGATGCCTTCGGTGAAGGCGCGTTGAAGGACGAGGAAGAGGACCATGGTCGGCACCGACGCGATGAGAACGGCGAGCATGAGCATGCCGTAGTCGGTGACGTAGCCGGCCGTCAGGTTGGAGACCAGCATCGGCATGGTCTGGAACTCGCTGTTGACCAGGATCACCTTGGGCCACAGGAAGTTGTTCCAGGCGGCCATGAAGGTCACCACGGCCGCCGCCGCGTAGGTCGAGCGCATGGTGGGCAGGAAGATGCGTCCGAAGATGTGCAGTTCGCTCAGCCCGTCCAGCCGTGCGGCCTCGATGATCTCCCGCGGGAACGAGCGTGCCGACTGGCGGAAGAGCAGGATCAGGAAGGGCGTCGCGATACCGGGCAACATGACCGCCCACAGCGAGTTGATCATGTTGAGCTTCGCGAACATCCGGAACAGCGGGATCATCGTCGCGGCGAAGGGGATCATCATCGCCAGCAGCAGGATGCCCATCAGCACGTCCTTGCCGCGGGAGTGGTAGACCTCGAAGCCGTAGCCCGCGATCGAACAGACCAGCAGTGACAGCACCGTCGCCCCGATGGCGTACAGCGCCGAGTGCCACAGGGCGCTCCACAACGGCTGGGACCCGATGAGGCGGTGGAAGTTGGCAGCCAGCTGGCTGCCCGGGAGCATCTTGCTGTTCAGCACGTCCTGGGACGCATTGGTCGCCGACACCGCCATGAAGTAGAGCGGGAAGAGCGAGAACAGGGACGCGATGGTCAGCGTCAGATAGGCCGGTACGCGGCGCATTCGAGGACTAGTCACGACGGTCTCCCACCTTCATCTGGATGAAGGCCAGCACCGCGACGATCATCAAGATCGCGTAGGACAGCGCGGATGCGTAGCCGAAGTTCGGGTTCTTCTGGAAGGAGATCTCGAAGAGGTAGTGGCTCAGGCTCATGGAGCCATAGGCCGGCCCGCCCTGGGTGAGGTTCCACGACTCGTCGAAGAGCTGGATGGTGCCATTGGTCGACATGATCGCGCAGAGCAGGATCATCGGCTTCAGCTGCGGCACGGTGACGTGCCAGAAGGCGCGCCAGGAGTTGGCGCCGTCCACCTTGGCGGCCTCGATCGTGTTCGGGTCGATGGTCTGCAGGCCGGCGAGGAAGAAGACCATGTTGTAGCCGGTCCAGCGCCACAGCAGGCCGAGGATGATGACCAGGCGGGCGGTCCAGGCCTGCCCGAACCAGTTGATCGGCGAGTCGATGGCCGACAGGCCCATCAGCGCGTCGTTGACCAGGCCGTCGGTGGCGAACATCGTCCGGAAGACCATCGAGTACGACACCAACGAGACCGCGCAGGGCAGGAAGATCGCGGTGCGCCACAGGCCACGGAAGCGCAGGTTCGGGTTGTTGAGCAGCACGGCCAGGACGAGCGCGAGGCCCAGCATGATCGGCACCTGCACCACCAGGTAGATCGTGTTGTTCTTCAGCGTCGTCCAGAACAGGTCGTCCTGGAGGAGGCGCGTGTAGTTGCTCCACAGCGGGTCGGCCCAGCGGAAGCGGGTTCCTCGTCCGGTCTTCATCGACAGGATGAGGGCCTGGAACATCGGGTAGAAGTTCATGATCGCGATCAGCGCCGCAGCCGGCAGCAGGAAGATCCAGCCGGTCAGGTTGTGGCGCTTCTCGGTGGTGAGCCCCCGTCGTCGGGTGGGCTCGGCTGTCATGGCTTGGGACACCGCGACAAGTCCTTCCGTGAAGTGGTGCGTGGGTGGTGATGGGTGACCAGTGCGGACGCGGCGTGGGAGGGGGCGGGTGCCCCCTCCCACGTCCGTTTGAGTCAGACGCTCCTTCGCGGAGCGGAATGCTGACCTGGGGTCACTTCATCGCGAACTCGACGGCCTTCTGGGCCTCGGCCAGCGCGGTCTTGATGTCGGTGCCCTTGATGACCTTGGTCATCGCCGCACCCAGCGCGTCGCGGGCCTCGTAGTAGAAGACGCCCGTCCGGTTGGAGGGGACGCTCTTGGAGTACTCGACGATCTTGGAGTAGATCGCCTCGTCGTTGAAGAAGGCGACGGGCTTCTTGTAGACCTCGGTCTCGGCGGCCGGGGTCCAGTTGGCCAGCGCACCCGAGGACGGCAGTATCGTCTCGTAGAGCTCCTTGGATCCGGCGAAGGTCTCCTTGAGGAAGTCGACGGCCAGCGCGGTGTTGCCCTGGGCGCTGACGGCCCACGACGAGCCACCGTTCGCGGAGTAGTTGGTGGCACCCTCCACGCCGTCCAGCTTGGGCAGGTTGGTGATCGCCCACTTGCCAGCCTGCGCCTTCGCGGTCTGCACCGAGCCCAGGATCCACATGCCGTTCATCACGCCGGCGACATTGGAGTTCACGAAGCTGCCGACGTACTGGTCCCAGGAGTTGTTCTCGGTCATGACGCCCGAGGTGAGCAGCTGCTTGTAGACCTCCAGGGCCTTGGTCAGCGGCTCGTTGTCCACGATGTTGACCTTGTCGTCATCGGTGAACAGGCTCGCGCCAGCGCTCTGCAGCATCATCATCACGATGTCGGGCTGGCCCGACTGGCCCGACAGGATCGGCTTGCCCGTCTTCGCCTTCACCTGCTTGCCTTTCGCGATGTAGTCGTCCCAGGTGATGTCGGTGAAGTCGTCGATCTTGAGGCCGGCCTGGCCGAGAAGGTCGGTGCGCAGACCGGTGATCGCGCAGCCATTGTCGAAGGGCACGCCGTAGCGCTTGCCGTCGACGGTGGAGTAGTTGACGACCGACTCACCGAACTGGTCGTAGGCCAGGCCGGAGTCGGTGAGGTCGGCGAACAGGTCGGGGTAGTTGATGACGTTCTTCTGGAAGGCATTGTTCTGCACCAGGAAGATGTCGGGGAGCTGGTCACCCTTCTGCGACTGGGCCAGCGTGGTGATCTTGGTCTGGATGTCGTCCCAAGGGGTCTCGATCGCGTTCATCTTCACGTCAGGGTGCTTGGCCGCGTAGATCTTCCCGGCCTCCTTCATCGCGTAGACGTTGAAGGCGGGGTCCCAGCACCAGGCGTCGAGGGTGCCGCTGGTGGGCACCGAGGCATCGGCCTTGGGGGCGGTCGTGTCGCCCGCCGAGTCGGAACCGCAGCCGGCCATGGAGACGGCCGCGGCGGAGAGTGCGCCGGCAAGGAAGGTGCGGCGGTTGAGGTCGAGCATGAGCGTCGTTTCCTTTCCATCCCCGGGACATCGGTGACCCGGGACTTTGGGATCGTGTCCAGCTGGCCGTCTTTTTGTGGCCCGCCGCACCGTGTTGATGTTGACGTTAACATACGCCCCCTGCTTTCGCCGACGCCACCGGGCTCGGTAACGATATGGCTAAGAAACCTCTCCCCCTGGCGCTCGATGGTGACGTGACCATCTCCTCGTCCCCGGGGGTCCCCCGAGGGCTAGGCTGCCCCCATGGCATCCAGTACTCGTCGTCCGGGCCTGTCCATCAAGGACGTGGCGCGAGTGGCGGGCGTCTCGGCGCAGACGGTCTCGCGGGTGGCCAACGGTTCGTCGTCGGTGCGTCCGGAGACCCGGGAGCGCGTCGAGGCGGCGATGAGCCAGCTCGGTTATGTGCCCAACCATGCGGCCCGGGCCCTGCGGGTCGGACGCTTCTCGACCATCGGGCTGATGGCACATCGCTTCGAGCGGACGGGTGAGGCGATGACCCTCAAGGCCGTCGTCGAGGCGGCTGAGGAGAACGACCTCAGCGTCACCCTGATCGACGTCCCCTCCTCGACCTCGGCCGGATGGAACCAGCGAGCGAGCCGGCTGGCACAGCAGGCGATCGATGCGCTGGTGGTGATTCGGGCGGAGACCGCGGTGCCGGAGTTGCTGGCGCTGCCGCCGTCCCTGCCGATCGCCGCCTCCGACTCACGGCTCACTGGTCACCTGCCCGGCGTGGTCGTGGACCAGATCCAAGGATCGGTCGACGCGGTCGGTCACCTGCTCGAGCTGGGACACCGCACCGTCCACCACATCTCCGGCCCGCTCGACTCCGTGCCGGGCCGGGTGCGTCAGGGCGCCTGGCGTCGAACGCTGGAGGAGGCCGGGATCCATGCGCCGAACCCCTTGGTCGGCGACTGGACCGCCGAGTCCGGATACCGGGCCGGGCTGCAGCTGCTGAACGACCCCTGTGTCACGGCCGTCTTCTGCGCCAACGACGAGACCGCCTTCGGCCTGATGCGCGCCCTGCACGAGGGCGGACGACGGGTGCCGCAGGACATTTCTGTGATCGGTTTCGACGACATCGGGCTGGCCCCCTACGCCCAGGTTCCGCTCACCACCATCCGACAGGACTTCCACCAGATCGGCCATGAACTCGTCCGCCTGGTGCTGGCCCAGATGGCCGGGACGCCGCGAGCGGAACTGGGGCGGGTGGTGCTCCCCAGCGAGCTGATCGTCCGGGGGAGCACGGCAGTTCCGCGGCCTCGTTCGTCCTAGTCGCGGCGAGCGCCAGCAGTCGCGTCGTGTCCGTGGGGTGCGATAGGAGAACCGTTCGGTACAATTTTGTTACGGTACCGTAGGTTACGCATCCGTAGGTTACGGGTGCGTAGACGGAGGTTCGCGCGATGAACGAGAACGGTCTTCCCACTGTCATCCAGGGCGGCATGGGCGTTGCCGTGTCCAGCTGGCGGCTGGCGCGCGAGGTCTCGATGGCCGGCGAGCTCGGCGTCGTCTCCGGCACCGCGCTCGACGCGGTGCTCGCCCGCACGCTTCAAGACGGCGACCCGGGTGGTCACTACCGTCGCGCGCTGGGCGCCTTCCCCAACCAGGAGCTCGCCGAGGCGGTCCTGGCCAAATACTTCAAGCCGGAGGGACGCGGTGGCGCGCCCTACCGTCCTGTCCCCACGCTGACCGTCGACCCGTCCGATGCGACCGTCCAGCTGGACGCCGTCGCGAACTTCGCCGAGGTCTGGCTGGCAAAGGAGGGCCACGACGGCGTCGTCGGCATCAACTTCCTGGAGAAGATCCAGATGGGCACCCCCAGCGCCACGCTGGGCGCGGTGATCGCGGAGGTCGACTACGTCCTGATGGGCGCCGGCATCCCGCGTGAGATCCCGCAGCTGTTGCGTGACCTGTCCGCCGGCCGTGTGGGCGGCGTACACGTGGACGTCGAGGGCGGGGATGCACACTGGTCGGCCGTCGACCCGCAGGTCGCCCTGGGCGCAGGCGTGCAAGAGTTCCCGACGCCGCGCTTCCTGGCGATCATCTCGGTGCACTCGCTGGCCGGCTTCCTCAACCGGGACGAGAAGATCAAGCCCTTCGGCTTCGTCGTCGAAGGTCCGGTGGCCGGTGGCCACTCCGCTCCCCCGCGCGGCAAGATGACGCTGGACGAGTCGGGCGACCCGATCTACGGCGAGAAGGACCTGGCCGACCTGGAGAAGATGGTGGCCTTCGGCTCCCCCTTCTGGATGGCTGGCGCCTACGCCACCCCCGAGGCGGTCGCCGCCGCGCGTGCCGCTGGCGCCGAGGGCGTCCAGTGCGGCACGGTCTTCGCGATGGCCAAGGAGTCCGGGCTCACCGACGAACTGCGTGACCAGCTCGTCGGCCAGCTGCGGGACGAGGAGCTGGACGTGCGCAATGATCCCCGGGCCTCGCCGACCGGCTTCCCCTTCAAGATCGCGCAGATGCCCGGCACGCTGAGCGATCCGGCCATCTACGAGGCACGTCCACGACTGTGTGACCTGTCATACCTGCGCCAGCCCTACGCTCGCGAGAACGGGACGATCGGCTACCGCTGCGCGTCCGAGCCCATCGACGCCTACCTCAAGAAGGGCGGCACGCTGGAGGACACCGTGGGTCGCAAGTGCCTGTGCAACTGTCTGATGGCCAACATCGGCCTGGGCCAGGAGCGCAAGGACGGCTACAAGGAGGCCCAGGGCGTCACCCTCGGCCAGGACCTCGATGGCGCCAGGCGACTGCTCGCCGCGCACCCGGATGGCTGGAATGCCCGCGAGGTCGTCGGTTTCCTGCTCGGCAGCTGACGCTCTTCGTTCCCGAGCCTGGCCTCCCCAGGATCCCCGAGCCTGTCAAGGGCTCCCCTACGCCCCGCTCCGCCACGATGTGCGCCTATTCGGCTCTCTAGGCCTACAGCTAGAAAGCCTGAGATACTCCAATCGAAGCCGTCAGCACCGCCCACGTGCGGCTGAGGGGCAGCGGCTTTGCGTGGCTTTCGCGGATTCCCGCCAAAATCGCCGCCCCAGAGTGTTTCGGTCCCTCCGCGGGACCGGATTGCTCTGAGGCGGCGATTTTGGCGCAGAAGCCCGGCCTGTTCCGGTCGCGCTGGCCGGAGGGAACCCTCGACGGACTCGGGATCGTGCGGGGTGCGGGACCTGGGATGGTGCGCGGTGAGGCTCGGGGATCGACGATTGCGGCGTATCTGATCATCTAGCTCTTTGCTTAGATACGCGCATACGAGGCAATCGGCTGGTCACATGCGGGTGGGCCGGACCAGCAACGCGGGAACGCTCCATGAACGGGGGCCGGGCAACCCCCAATGGATCCTCCCTGCGCCGGACGCCGACGAGCGCAGGCCCCACCGCGGACGCCGCCCGTCCCGGGGAACGCCACCGAGACTGACCATGACGTCTATCACGGGATCTGGTTCGATCGAATGCCTGGGCCCGTCATCTCGCGAAGGGGTCAGCCGAGGAGGCGACCGCCGAGGTCAAGTGCGCCGGGCAGCAGGAAGAGCATCCCCAGCGACCACACCAGATGCGTGATGGTCGGGGCCAGGAAGCCACCGGTCGCTCGTCTCTGCAGCCCGACCACCAGCCCCAGCAATGCGGCCGCCAGCACCAGCAGCGGGATGCCCGAGAAGGCCGTGACCACGGCGTAGAGCCCGGTGCTGACCAGCACCCGCTGGCGTCGTCGCACAGCTTGGAAGAGCGCCCCGCGGAAGAAGTACTCCTCCCCCAGACCATTGAGAGCGGTGAGCGCGGCGACCAGGGGCAGGGAGCCACGTCGGGCGTGGTCGAGCAGGTCCTGCACGGGCCCGGCCAGCAGCGGGATCCGCGACACCAACAGCGCACCAGCCAGGAAGAGCGCCAGCAACGATCCTCCCCAGACCAGCGACTGGACGACGCCGTGGGTCAGCGTCTGGCCGTGGCGGGGACGGGCGTGGCCAGGGGCAACCGGACCAGACAATCGGGCCCCGACCAGCCACACCAACGCCAGCCCAGCGGTCGCCGGGTAGAAGAGCGCGTCACCGGGCGCCACGCCCAGCGACCAGCGCAGCGTGAGCGCCCCGACCAGCAGCGTCGCCGCACAGACGACCATCCGGCGCACCGGCTTCTCGTCCGTATCGGCGTCGGTCTCGACGGCAGGGTCGAGCAGGGAGGCATGGACGAAGCGGCGCAGCTCGTCCAGCGCCGGGGATGACATCATCGGTCTGCCTCTCGTGTCGGCCGTGGCCAACCTAGCCGCCCCGGGGTCGCTGGTGGTGGCTGACTTCCTTCGCTGTCGGCAAACACGGTCACAGAGGTGGTGCTCAGGCGGGCACGCTCGGGCACGATGTGACCGTGACCCAGAACCCCGCCCCCACGTCCGACAACCGACTCGGCCTGGTCACCGGCGCGTCCGGATACATCGGTGGGCAGGTGGTCGGGCGACTGCTGGACGAGGGCTGGCGGGTCCGCGTGCTGGCCCGCACGCCGGGCAAACTTCCCGACGAGTGGCACGACCGCGTGGACGTCGTCGAGGGCGATGCCGGCGACGCGGATGACCTTGCGAAGGCCTTGCTGGGAGTGGACGTCGCGTGGTTCCTGATTCACTCGATGGGCGACGAGGACGACTTCGCCAAGCGCGACCGCGAGATCGCCGAGGCCTTCGCGACCGCGGCGCGTGACGCCGGAGTGGGCCGGATCGTCTACCTGGGTGGTCTGCACCCCGACGGCGAGGAACTCTCGCCCCATCTGGCCAGCCGGGTCGAGGTGGGCAAGGTGCTGATGGCCAGCGGGGTGCCCACGGCGGCAGTCCAGGCGGGCGTGGTGCTGGGCGACGGGTCGGCGTCCTTCGACATGCTCAGGACGCTGTCCGAGAGACTGCCCGGATCGATCGGCCCACGGTGGCTGAAGAACCGCATCCAGCCGATCCACGTGGATGACGTCGTGCACTACCTCGTCCGCGCTGCTGACCTGCCCCCGGAGCAGAACCGAAGCTTCGACGTGGGCGGGCCCGACGTACTCAGCTATGCCGAGATGATGTCGCGCTATGCCAGCGTCCAGCACCTTGGCCCCCGGCCGTCGCTGACGGCTCCGGTGTGGACGCCAAGGCTCGCCTCACGGTGGATCAGCCTGGTGACCCCGGTGCAGGCAGCGATGGCGCGTCCGCTGGTGGAGTCCTTGCACCACGACAATGTCGTTTCCGAGCGGGACCTCGAATCGCTGGTCGGCGCGCCGAGCGGGGGCGCGACCGGATTCGACGAGGCCGCCAGACGGGAAGCCGCGGACCTCGACCAGTACCGCTTCTGGAAGATCCTGGGCGCAACCACCGCTGCTGCCGCTGGTGCCGCGATCATCGGGACGATCGCCACCGTCCCCGCGACAGGCTGGTTCAAGACCCTCGACAAGCCAGCTTGGCAACCCCCGAACAGCGTCTTCGGACCCGTCTGGACCGCCTTGTACGCAGACATTGCGATCATGTCGGCGCTGCACCTGGCCGACCTGCTGGATGCCGTCGAGCAGGACGAGGCACGCGAGTTCGCAGGCGCGCTCGGCGTGAACCTGGTGCTCAACGGCGGCTGGTCCTGGGTCTTCTGGCAGGCACGTCAGCTGGGAGCCGCCACGGGGGTGGCCGCTGCCCTGGCCGCCAGTTCCGCAGACCTGGTGCGTCGGGTGGGCAAGCGTCACGAGCGCGGCGTCGCCTTGGCCCCCTATGCGGCGTGGACGGCCTTCGCCACCGTTCTCACCGCCGAGTTGTGGCGTCGTAACCGCTGACGTCCATTCGTTCGTTCGTTCGTCCGATCATTCGTCCCGAAGGAGCACCCCATGACCGCTGATCAACAGACGATCCGTGACCTTGTCGACGGCATCCGCTTCGCCATGCTCACCACCCAGGACGGCGGGCGGCTGGTGAGCCGTCCGATGACCCCGCTGCGCATCGAGGACGACCTGACGCTGCTGTTCGTCACCCAGCGCGACACCGACGTGGCCCAGCAGTCGGTGGCCGGGCCGGTGAACCTGGCCTTCGCCGAGAAGGGCACCTTCGTGTCGATCTCGGGCACCGCCGAGTTGCTCGACGACGTGGAGCTCAAGAAGGACCTGTGGAGCATCGCGACCGAGGCGTACACCGAGGAGGGCCCCGAAGACCCGAGCAATGTCGTCCTCGCCGTGCACCCCGAGTCGGCCAGCTACTGGGAGTCGGCGTCCGCGCCGGTGACCATCGTCAGCATGCTCAAGGCGGCAGTCACCAACGGCAAGCCCGAGGCCGGGGACCACGGCACCGTCGAGTTGTGAGTTCGTCACTACCGAAGCGCTCCCGTGGCTGAACCGGAGCGCACCGAGGACGGGCGCTACATCGTGGTGGACGGGCGTCGCTGGCGTGCCAGCGACCCCGCCATCCCGGACGCTCTGCGGGCCGAGCTGGTTGCCGAACTGATGGACGCAAGGCGGCTGGTCCGCACCGACCCGGCAACGGCGCGGCCCCGAGTGCAGGACGCGAAGGTCGCGCTCGGTGAGCGCGGTGAGACCTGGTGGGAGCCCACCGAGGAAGGACGCCGGGTGCGTCTGGCAGCATCGATCCGGGCGCTGTTGAGACATCGGGACGGGTCGACGATCTGCCCCAGCGATGCAGCCAGGGTGGTCGGCGGTGAGGGTTGGCGTGACTTGATGGGTTTGGCGCGCGAGGTCGCCGGGGAACTGGCAGCGCACGGGCAGATCAGGGTGCAGCAAAAGGGCGTGGACGTCGATCCGGCCACCGTCAAGGGTCCGATCAGACTGGCTCCGCTGGCGTAGCGCTGGGAACCACGCGCGGCGGGCATCTGTCGCGGTCCTAGAATTGGGCGATTTGTCCACATGCCGAGGAGTCCTGCCGGTGACCACCACCCTGCCCGCGCCCAGCACCACCGAGCGTCCCAGCCGTTACGCCCTGACCGCCCTGCTCGCGTCCGCCGTCGGGTACGCGATGGACGGCTTCGACCTGCTGATCCTGAGCTTCTCGCTCGGCGCCATCACCCGCACCTTCGGCCTCGGCACCTCGCAGGCCGGATTCCTCGCCACCATCACCCTGCTCGGCGCGGTGCTGGGCGGGATCGTCGGCGGCATCGCGTCCGACCGCATCGGACGGGTGAAGGTGCTCACCATCTCGATCCTGGTCTTCGCGGTGTTCACGGCCTGCACGGGTCTGGCGCCGAACTACCACCTGCTGGTGCTGTTCCGCTTCCTGTCAGGCATCGGTCTGGGCGCCGAGTACGGCGTCGGCATGACGCTGGCGACCGAGGCCTGGCCGGCGAAGTGGCGCGGACGGGCGGCCTCCTTCGTGGCCGTCGGCTGGCAGGTCGGCGTGTTGCTGGCCGCCTTCGTCTCGGCATGGGCGCTCGGCAACCCGTCCGTCGGCTGGCGCGGACTCTTCCTGATCGGCGCGGTGCCCGCGCTGCTCGCCTTCTTCACCCGTCGGCACGTGGACGAGCCGGAGATGTTCGAGGCCAAGGCGCCCAGCAGCAACCCCGTGCGGGAGTTGTTCAACTCCCCCGAGCGGGTCCGGCACTCACTGGCGATCTTCGTGCTCACGTCCGTGCAGAACTTCGGCTACTACGGCCTGATGGTTTGGCTGCCGAGCCACCTGTCGAAGACCTACGGCTTCTCGCTCACCAAGAGCGCCACCTGGACGGCCGTGACCGTGCTCGGCATGATCACCGGCATCCTGGTGTTCGGCTTCATGGCCGACCGGGTCGGACGACGTCCGATGTTCCTCGCCTTCCAGCTCGGCGCCGTGATCTCGGTGCTGGCCTACTCCCAGTTGCACAGCCCCCTCGCGCTGCTCATCGGCGGCGCGGTGATGGGCGCCTTCGTCAACGGCATGATGGGCGGCTACGGCGCCCTGACCGCCGAACTGTTCCCGACCCACGCCCGCGGCACCGCACAGAACGTGCTGTTCAATGCCGGACGAGGTGTCGGCGGCTTGGCGCCGTGGCTAGTCGGACTGGTCGCCGGCTCGCACGGTTTCGGCTTTGCGATCGGTCTGCTGGCATCGATCTACGTCCTGGACCTGATCGTGACGCTGCTGCTGGTGCCGGAGCGCCGCGGTGTGGAGCTCGACTCGGTGGGTCAGCGCGAACGTCCCGATCTGAGGCCGTGACGCTCACGTGACGTCCTGCGAGCCGGGCGGTGTGAATCAAGCAACGAGGACGGCACAGCAGTGGTGATGGTAAGCCTGCCTGGGGCGACGCAGCCCAGTCCCTGCAGATGTGCTCGGCCCGGGAAGAAGCAAGAAAATACCCCCGGTGCCGAACGGCTGAACCGTAAAGCATGATCCGGGGGACTTCGGGATCTAGTCTACGTCGGGTGAGTACCGACAGGCAAGCAGAAGAAGTGGACCTCTACAGCGCCCTGATCAGGGTGCTCCCTCCCGCACGCATGGCCACGTATCTCACCGCCGCCAAGAATGACTCGCAACTCGCGGCACGGCTTTACCTATGGAACCGGGACCTTTCGGTCGCCATTCTGGGCGATATCGCGCTCCTCGAGGTGGCCTTGCGGACAGCAATGCATGATGCCGCCTGCACTACTTGGGGGCCGCAGTGGTACCAAGTTGTGGCTCTCGATGATCGAAGCTGTGGGCAACTGGCTACGGCGTGGAGCCACCTGCCCAACGCGGTGACGAAGCAACCGGATGATCCAGCAGCGCCTGGACGACTCGTCGCTCAATGCATGTTTGGCTTCTGGACGAACCTGCTGGACAAGGGCGGCTACACGGGTCGAGAGCCGCGCCGACTGGACGTCAGTTACGAAGAGCTGTGGCTCAAGGCATTCAGGGCGGCGTTCCCCGGGGGGAGACTCGAGGCCAAAGCGATCCGCCACGCTTCAGGCGAGGTCGAGCCCACCTTCACCCGCGAGTGGGTGCACAGCGTTTGCAAGATCGTCAACGAGCTGCGAAACCGTGTGGCGCATCATGAAGCACTGATCAATGGGTTCCCGATGAAGGGCCAGCAGGGCGTTCGGTACACAGCGGCTGAGGGCTATGCCCATCTTGAACTTCTCGCCCGCATGATCGACCGTGACTTCGCGAGCTGGCTTGCTGTCAACTCCTCCGTACATGCCCTGTTGGGATCGAGACCAGAATCAACCGTTGTGAATCAGGATCTTCCTGCCCCTACCCCCATGTAGGGAACACGGGCATTTCCCTGAGTTCCTTTGCGGGAACGACGCTGCCAGAGCGGAAACCCCTTCTCACGGACTCTCAGCCCTTCTCGCGTTTTCGCTAGAAACCCCCATACACTCCGAGCATGGACCCGATCCGCAACCCCTATGCCCCCGGCGCCGGCCAGCGGCCCCCCGAGCTGGCGGGTCGCGACGACCAGCTGCGCACCTTCGACGTCGTGCTGGAGCGCACCGCCAGGCAGCGTCCGGAGCGCTCGATCATCCTCACCGGGCTGCGTGGCGTGGGCAAGACCGTCCTGCTGAATGCGCTGCGCGGGTCGGCGGTTCGGGCGAAGTGGGGCACCGGCAAGTTCGAGGCCCGCCCTGACCAAGGTATTCGTCGTCCGCTGGGGGCGGCGCTGCACATGGCCGTCCGTGAGCTCGGGCACCGCGACGCCGACACCGTGTTGGGCACAGTCAAGGCCTTCATCGAGCGCGACGTCAAGCCCGGCGCCAAACTGTCCGAGCGCTGGAACCCCGGCATCAACGTCCCCGCCACCAAGGGCCGCGCCGACTCCGGCGACATCGAGATCGACCTGGTCGAGCTGTTCACCGACGTCGGCGGGCTGGCCGCCGACATGGGCGTCGGCGTGGCGATCTTCATCGACGAGATGCAGGACCTCCAGCCGGACGACGTCTCGGCGCTGTGCGCGGCGGTCCACGAGATCAGCCAGCAGCGCCTCCCGCTGATCGTCGTCGGCGCCGGGCTCCCCCACCTGCCCGCCGTGCTCTCGGCGTCCAAGTCATACTCCGAGCGGCTCTTCCGCTACAACCGGATCGACCGGCTGGAGCGCACCGCCGCCGACCTGGCCCTCACCCTCCCGGCCGAGGACGAGGAGGCCGCCTTCGAACCCGAGGCCCTCGACGCGATGTACGCGCTGACCGGCGGCTACCCCTACTTCATCCAGGCCTACGGCAAGGTCGTGTGGGACCTCGCGCCGAGCTCCCCGATCACCGCCGATGACGTCCGCGTCGCCACACCGGACGCGGAGGCCGAGCTGGCCGTCGGCTTCTTCGGATCCCGCTTCGAACGCGCGACCCCCGCCGAGCGCGAGTACCTGCGCGCGATGGCCGAGGCCGGCCTGGAGGACGACGAGTCCGGCGACGCCGACCAGGTCGCCACCTCGCGCGTCGCGGAGATCCTGGGACGCAAGGCGCAGTCGCTGTCCCCGGCCCGGGACGCGCTGATGAAGAAGGGCCTGGTGTACTCGGCCGAGCGCGGGAAGGTCGCCTTCACCGTCCCCCACTTCGGCCGGTACCTGCGCCAGCAGCAGTCCTGAGCCTGATGGGCCCGGGGTTCAGAGGGTGATGCCCACGTACTTGGTCTCGAGGTACTCGTCCAGGCCCTCGTGGCTGCCCTCACGCCCCAACCCGGACTGCTTCACGCCACCGAATGGCGCCGCCGGGTTGGACACCACGCCCGTGTTGAGCGCGACCATGCCCGACTGGAGCTTCTCCACTGCCGTGATCCCGCGGCCGATGTCGCGGGAGAAGACATAGGCCATCAGCCCGAACTCGGTGGCGTTGGCGAGCTCGATCGCCTCCTCGTCGGAGTCGACGACGACGATCGGCGCGACGGGCCCGAAGATCTCCTGGCGCAACAGGCGCGCGTCGCGGGGCACGTCGCCCAGCACCGTGGGCTCGAAGAAGAACCCCTCCCGCTGGAGGGCGTGGCCGCCGGTCAGCACGGTCGCGCCCTTGGCGACCGCGTCGTCGACGAGTTCGGCGACCTTGTCGCGGGTGGCCTGGTCGACCAGCGGGCCCAGGGTGGTGGCCTCCTCGGTTCCGGCGCCGACCACCAGCTTCTCGGTGGCCTCCACCAGCTTGGACGTGAACTCCTCGGCGACATCGCGGTGGACATAGAAGCGGTTCGCCGCGGTGCAGGCCTCGCCGTTGTTGCGGAACTTCGCGGGCATCGCTCCCTTCACGGCGGCGTCCACATTGGCATCGGACAGCACCAGGAAGGGGGCATTGCCGCCGAGTTCCATGGACGTGCGCAGGACGTGTTCGGAGGCCTGGCTGAGCAGCTTGCGACCGACCTCGGTGGAGCCGGTGAAGGTGATCTTGCGCAGCCGGTCGTCGGCAAGGATCGGTTCGGAGACGGCGCTGGAACGGGAGCTGACAACGCAGTTCACCACGCCGTCGGACACTCCCGCGGCGCTGAGCACGTCCATCAGGTAGAGCATCGTCAGCGGGGTCGCCGAGGCGGGCTTGATGACGACGGTGCAGCCGGCGGCCAACGCGGGGCCGATCTTGCGGGTGCCCATCGCCAGCGGGAAGTTCCACGGGGTGATCGCGTACACCGGCCCGACGGGTTGCTTCATGGTGAGCAGACGGTTGCCGCCGAGCGGGGCGGTGGTCCAGCGGCCCTCGGCGCGGCAGGCCTCCTCGCTGAACCAGCGGAAGAACTCGGCGCCGTAGGTCACCTCGCCCTTCGACTCCGCCAACGGCTTGCCCATCTCGAGGGTCATCAGCGCGGCGAAGGTGTCGGTGCGCTCGACGATCAGTTCGTAGGCGCGGCGCAGGATCTCGGCGCGGACGCGGGGTTCGGTGGCGGCCCACTGGTCCGCGGCGGCGCAGGCGGCGTCGAGCGCGGCGCGGGCGTCGTCCGGGGTGGCGTCGCAGACCGACGTCAGCGGCTCTCCGGTGGCGGGGTTGATGACCTCGAAGGTCGCCTCGCTGGTCGTCCACTGGCCGGCGATGAACTGGCCCCGCGGCACCTGGTTGATGACTTGTTCCACGTCCACGCCCATGATTCGTCCCCTTCGTTTCATCGCTGACCTGCGCTCGGCCTGATCTGTCCCTTCAGGCTAGTTCGCCGCCCCGCTTGCGACGGATGGTGGGCGTCGCTGGCGCGCACACCCGCCTGCTGCTGGGATGTGCCGGTGACACCCTCGACACCCTCACGTTGGGCCGGCACGACCGGACGGATGCGGCAGGCCTACCTGAAGACCCGACGCAAGGATGACGCCGCGGCCCAGGAGGACGATGCCGAGGAGATGGTGGCCCGCGCCATCATCGACCTGGCCATGCGGATCGGGGAGACGGCGATGCTCTCGGGCGCCACCGCCGCCCAGTCGGCCCGTCTGGTCGGACGGGTGACCCGCGCCTTCCACCTGCCCGCGCACGTCGATGCGACCTACACCCGCATCGTCGTCAGCTACCAGCCGTCCTTCGCGGGCGACCCGATCACGGCGATGCGCGTCGTGCCGGCCGGCATGATCGACTACCACCGCCTCGGTGAACTGGAGTCTTTGGTGGAGTCGGTGCAGGCGGGGCATCTGGAGGTGGGAGAGGCGAGGGTCCGGTTGAGCGAGGTGCGCGGACGAGCCAGCCAGTACCGCACCTGGGTGATGGTGCTCGCGTCCGGCGTGATGGGTGGTGCCTTCGCCGCGATCCTGGGCGGCAGCGTGGGCGACCAGATGGTCGCCGCGCTGGCGGCTGCGTTGGTGGATCTGGTTCGTCGTCCGTTGATGAAGTTCGGCACGACGCCCTTCTTCGCGCAGGTCGTCGGCGCAGCGGTGCCGACGGCGATCGCACTGGGGTTGATGAGCGCCCGCAGCCACTGGCCGAATCCGGTGTGGGAGTCGATGACGCCGGGCATCATCGTCGCCGCCGGGATGGCGTCCATGCTGGCCGGCATCGGTCTGATGGCCGCCGCGTCGGAGGCGATCGAGGGCTACTACCTGACCGCCAATGCCCGCACCTTCGAGGTCTTCACCATGACCGGCGCGATCGTGCTGGGGCTGTTGGTGACGCTGTGGCTGGGCCTGCGGGTAGGTGTCCAGGGATACCTGACGCCGGTCGCCGGGTTCACGACGGCCCTGACCCACCAGTTGTTCGCGGCCGGGGTGATCGCCCTGGCCTTCGGGGTGGGCTGCCACATGGGCCCGCGGGCGTCGGTGGTCGCGTTCTGGCTGGGGGTGCTGCTGTGGGGCGGGTATTCGGCGGCGCGGACGCTGACCGACTCGCACCCTGCGGCGTCCGGGGTGGCGGCGGTGCTGATCGGGCTGATCTCCCAGCTGACGGGACGCAAGCTCGCCATCCCCGTGGTGGCGATGGTGACGATCGGGGTGTCACCGCTGATGCCCAGCCTGTTGCTCTACCGGGGCGTGTTCACCGCCGTCACCGGGCTGGGCCCCGACCCGGCCGGGACGCTGCTGCTGCGCTGCGCGATGACGGCGCTGGCGCTGGCGGTGGGGACCAGCTTCGGGACGGCCGTCGCGCTGGCCCTGCAGCGTCTTGGGCGACTGCGCCGAATGCGGTTGCGCCATCGGGCGGTCGCGACCGGGACGAGCGCCTAGGTGTTGGTGGCAGACAGGTTCATGACAGTCGGGTGATGGGAGCTTTCCCGCCGAGTGCTCT
>NZ_BAAAKI010000015.1:0-8312 GCF_039527675.1 Luteococcus sanguinis | reverse complement strand
TGCCCGCAACCACGGGCGACAGGACGACTCCCAGAACCACCGGACCTACAAAACGGGGTCAGCCCACATGCGACTGACAAAGAAGGTCAGAGAGCGACTGATCGAGCAAAACGAGGGCTTCACGACAAGCAGCTACTACGAGGCAAGGAACTTCCGGGAGCAGCGCGACTACACGATTGCTGATGGCAAGGTCCACATCCGCGCCCGGGGCAAGACGTCATGGGCTGACAGCGACTTTGACAACAGTTGGGTGGCGGATGACGAAGAGGCGCATCGCTTCCTGTACAGGCACAAGGACAGGCTGGACACGACAGGGCTGGATTGACTCCCGACTCCGTGGATGTGCCGTTCTCAGCAGGCTTGAAGGCTCCAAACGATCCACGGTTGCCATGGCATGGCTACGTCCGGCGAAGCGGCTAAGACCTTGGACAGGGCCAGTGCCCCGGGGCTACGAAGCTGCTGCATACTGACGCCATGCGCCGGTCAACCTGCATCCTTGCCGCCGTCCTTCTCGCCGTGATGTCGATGTCACTGCTCTCGACACCCACAGGCCTTGCAGGGACCCCGAAGCCCACCCCAAGCGCAACCACGACCGCCCCAGCACCGACCACCCCAGGGACGGCAAGCTGGCACACCGGAGACTGGATCGCCCTGGGATCATTGGGAATTGCCCTCGCGTCGCTTGGCTTGGCAGTCCGTTCACAGAGGACGGCGCGGAAGGCACAGGAACTCAGTGAGGCAGTCGACCAGCGCGAGGTTGCCCGACACGAGGCCCGGCGCCTGGAGCAGGCTCGGCGGATCATCGCTTGGATCGGGTTCCCCGGCGCACCGGAGGTCGAGATCGAGAACGCCGGTGACGAAACAGTGACCGAACTCCACGTGGCGCATGTTGAGCTGAGCAATCGCCCCGGGTATAGCACAGCGCCGAACCGGCGGGTCCGCGGGGCAAATCGCGGATACTGGGAGGTCCTCCCATCCGGCTCCAAGGGTACTTACCCTTTCGATATCATCGATCCAACAGGAGCCGAGACCAACATGATGGCGTTCGAAGACGATCACATCGAGTGGCTTGTCACGATCACCTTCAGAGATGCCGAGGGCCAGCGGTGGCGTCGGACCAACAGAGAGGACCCGAGGCCCATCGAGGACTGATCCATCGTCCTGCGGCTCAATCAATTCTTGCGGATACCTCATTGGCATGGCGAATGCCAAGAACTGTCAGACCGCCCCGCCACACTGGGCGCATGTCCTCCCGCATCCGCTCCGACTTCGGCACGCTGGCCGACCGTGCCTACGGGAGACAGGGGGCCAGGGCCACCGTTCCGGGGCATGCGTGGGCGAAGTTCGGTGACGGCTGGCGGCCAGTGCTGCTGGTGCGATGGATCCGCAACCCCGACGGCACCTGGGCCGGGGAGGTGGCAGCGGTCGACGAGCACGGGCAGGCCGGCCTGTTCGTGGTGGCTGCCAGCCTGCTCTGCGGTGCCGGGACCATGCCACCCGAGCTGTCGGACGGCCCCTAGCCCTTGGCCAGCTGGACCTTCCAGCCCCGGGGTGGCTTGGCTGCCGAGCGCTTGGTGGGTGGCTGCGGGATGGATGGCACAGGCGCACCCATGGCGCGCAGGATCGCCACGGCCTTCTGGCGTTCTGCCAGCGTGTACGCGGGCGTGGTGTCCTTGGCGGTCAAGGCTTGCCTCCTTCGTGCACTGCCCTCAGGATCTGGGGCCAGGCGCCGAACCTCTTGCGCACCAGCGTGCCCGACGGGGCACCCTCTTGAGCGGAAAGCCAGGATTCCAGTCCGGTTACCGTCCACGGCCCGGGTGACTCCAAGTAGCGGCAAACCCAACTGGCGAGGTCCTCGTCGCTGAACTGGCGGGCCCGGCCGCTGGACCGCACCGTCACGCCAACGGATTGAAGGGCAGCGGTCCAGGTGCCATGCCGGCGCAGGACGGTCGCCAGGGAAGGCCAGCCCCGGCCTTCCCGTAGTGCCGTGAACCGGGCCATGGTGGGCGTGTCCGTGAGAGCCACGAACTCGCGCAAGGCGTCCTCGATGGCCTCGTCCGGGGTGGCCTTGGCCGCCGTAGTGGCCGGTGCAGCGCCGCCCGGTCCCCGAGGACCGACCGCAGCTCGCTAGCGCTGCAACCCAAGCTGGCCTGGTCGAGCGGGACACCCGGGTTGGCAGCAGACCAGGCCAGCGCTTGGCGTTCGAGGTCCTCGCGGGCTTGCTGCCGGCACCGTTCCCGTTCGGCGCGCATGGCCGGGGTGATGGCCAGGATGCCGTAAACCCGTGTCGGTGACAGGCGGTGCTGGCGCGCGATGCGGGTGACCCGCTCGCCATCCAGCCACGCCTCGAGGATGGCACGGTCCCGGGCGGTGTCGGTCATGGGGCCAGCGTAGGACGACGTTGTTCGTGTCAGTTGGTGATCATGCCGGCGTAGTCCGTGTCTGCGACCGCTGGGATCGCCTCGGCGATGTTCTTCTCTTCTCCCAGCTTCGGGACGTGGTCCAGCGCTACGTCGCCGTGATGGAGTGCCAAGGCAAACCCGGCCAGGTCTGGGTACAAGGTCTGGTGTGACTTTCCCAGCGCGTGCAGCACGTGAAGGAGTGGTTGTTTCCATCCGGCCGGGATGATGAAGGCCGCGAAGCTTGGTGGAGTGACGGTGCGGAGGTCTGGGGGGTCCTGCAGGATGCTGTCGAAGTCTGGTGGGACCGCGAGGAAACCGAAGGCCTGGCAGTCGCTCACCAACGAACTGCCAGCGGTGGGCACCAGTCCGTCAGGCAACATCCCGATAAGGAAGGCTCCCTGCTGTGCGGTCATTCGCGCGTCACGGATGGTGGGGGCGAGCATGACCGGATGCTTGATGGCCGTATCCAGGATCTGCTTCAGGCCGTGATCCAATGGTTCGGCAATTTCACCCAAAGTGCCTTCCGGGCGCTCGTGGGTCTCCTTGCTGTGCTTGGCGTCCACGGCGAACAGGATGCCGTCCTTGCTGGTGTGGTCGCTGCAGGCGAACCACAGGGCGGTGAACGGGTCCCGGCTGACGTCGATGAGGCGGGTGGGCACGCCGTGGTGCTGCATCTGGGCCAGGAGTTGCAGGTCCGGGATGTGGCTCGCGCCCATCGTCCCCAGCCCCCAGTTGCGTGCTTGCTCGATCAATGCGCGCTCAGCCTTCTCCAGCGGGATCGTGTCCGCCAGGCCGTTCGTTCGCATGTGTCGCTGCAGGCTGGATTCCAGCTTCCAGGCAGCGTCGGCCTGTCCACGCCAGACGTAGCCGCCAACAGCGGGACCGAGCTGGGTCAGCCGCATCGTGAAAGCCAGCAACTGGTCGATCGATTCGGGCTGCACCGCCCAGCCGTCACGAACCCACTGCGCTGGCTGCAGCCCGTGAGCTGTCGGGGGCATGTTCATGACAGAAGGTTAGTTGCTCCCTGATGTCCTGCTGTGGCAAGCGACTTTCGCACCCTGGAACCCCTGCCTCACTGAGACGATCCGGTCATGCCCCGAACCCTCCCCCTCGTGATTGCGGGTGCTGTCACCACAGGCATTGCCATCGGTGCCCTGACGATGACGGCCCTTAACCCCAAGCCCCTCGGCTACGTCGCGCCGACACCACCCGCCGTGAGCCTCAGTGCCACCCCCTCCGAGACACCGTCACCGAGCCCGACGCCGGCACCGTCCACGAGCCAACCGGCCGCAGCATCACAGGAGCAGCACACGGCCACCGTGCAGCCCACGGCGCAGCAGACCATGCCCCGCATGATGGGTGCCCGCGAGGACGAGGCAGTCGCCCTGTTCCGTGACCTCGGCGTGCGCAACGTCTCGATCGTCGACGAGGCCACGAATGATGAAGCCCAGGACGGCTTGGTGCAGTGGCAGGATCCTGGCCACCACATGCCGATAGGTCCCGACACCCGGGTCAGGTTGGGGGTTGGCCGCTGGGCCGGTACCGACGAGAGTCACATCACCCGTGCGCCCCAGCCGGCCACGACCAGCCAGACCACGGCTGATGCCACCGAGGGTGTCACGGATGAGAGCCACGCCAAGCAGGATGTCGTGTGGTCACCGGTCCTGCCGGAGGGCGACGGCAACCAGCAGCCGTGCCAGCCGCCAGCGGTGTACGTGCCGGAGAAGAACGCCTGCGCCACGTACCGGAACGGGGGTGCCTGACCATGGCGAGCGACATCGACCCGGAAGTCCTGGAACAGCTGGCCCGCTGGCGGGATGCGGTGCACACAGCCTTGGAAGACCACACCGATACCGTCTTGACGGTGACGGCTGTGGACCTCCCCGGTGCACTCACCGTCCAGGTCGCGGCTGATTCCGCTGGCACGCGGACTGCCCGTGACCTGGTCAACTGGGCGAAACCTTCCTTAGCGCTCGTGCGACCACCCGACGACGAGGATCAGTTCTTCACCATCGCGCTCGTGTCGAGTGCCGACCGCCGAGACGTGGTGCTCCAGTGCGGCGAAGCCCCGGAACCGGAGGACTTCTTCACCCGTAGGGAACGTGAACTTGACCTGACCGATGACGACGTCGAGCGCATTGCCAGCATCCTCCAGGCAGAGCTGGAAACCTGGCTGGGCTCGGACGACTGGCACCCAGCCTTGAGCGGTCAGTTCGACCGGGAGCTGGACCGCCTGCTCGACCGCACTTTCCCAGAGGACAAGTTCAGCGAGCGGGAGCGCCGACAAGCGATCTTCGTGGCCGCCATTGTCCTCCGGGTCCAGGAGCAAATCTCGCAGATCCGACAGGAGCAGAAGGAACTGCACCGCATGCGCGCCATGGAGAACCCTGACGCCATCGCGCAAGACCTGCTGGATGGACCGCACGCCACGGCGCTGCGGCGAGGAACCCAGGTGGAGCGAACCGCGGTGGTGTCCGCCATCATGAAAGAGCAGTGCCCATGCCTCACCAAGGCGATCTGCACGACAATCGCTCGAGCCATTCCCCGGTGGCTGTGATGGGAAACCATGCAGCCAAGGCTGGGCCTTCACCCCGGATCGTGGACACGGTGGTGGTTGATTACGCTGCGGTTGGCAGCGTAGCGGCCCGGCAGGCCTCATAGGTGTTCGGGGACAGATAGCCGCACCAGGAATGGCGACGGCGAGTGTTGTAGCGGGTGACCCAGCGAAAGACCTGACGGCGACACAACTCCGGCCCAGCGAACGTGGCCTGCCCGGCGAGGAGTTCGCGTTTGAGGGTGGCGTTGAACGACTCGGCCAGACTGTTGTCGGCGCTCGTCCCCACGGCCCCCATCGACTGGCTCACCCCAAGACCCTTGCAGAGTTTCGCGTAGGCCTTCGACGTGTAGACCGACCCATGGGCACTGTGAAAGATCGCACCCCGGAGACTGCCGCGCTGCGCGCAGGCGGCTTTCAGCGCGTCTTCGACCAGTTCGGTGCGCATGTGGTCCGCGACCGCCCAGCCGGCCAGTTTGCGGGAGTAGCAGTCGATCACGGTGGCCAGATAGAGGTTCCCGCCACCGGCCAGCGGAAGGTAGGTGATGTCACCGACGTAACGCTGGTTCGGCTTCTCGGCGGTGAAGTCCCGCTGCAGCAGGTCACCGAACCTCTCGTCGGCCGGTTCCGGGACAGTGGTGCGAACCCTGCGACGCAGCCGGATCCCCGCCAGCTGGTGGGCACGCATCACCCTGGCGACGCGCTTGTGGTTGACACGATCCTCGCGGGCGGCGCCGTCGTTCAGTTCGACGGTCACCCGCGGTGCTCCGTAGGCCGGGTCCCCACCAGCTTTCGGGTCCTGGACCCGTCGGATCCGTGCAGCCAGGACAGCGTCGTCCTCAGCGCGCTGCTGACGGGCCGGACCGGCTTTCTGCCAGGCATAGAACGAGGAGCGGGACAGCTCCAACACCTGGCACAACCGCTTCACCTGGTAGGTGGTCTGGTGGTCGGCGACGAACTGGAAGCGGTTCACCAGCTCGTCTCCCCGGCGAAATACTTGGCCGCCTTGCGCAGGATGTCGCGTTCGGTCTCCACCCTGGCCTTGTCCGCCCGCAACCGGGCATTCTCGGCCTCCAGCCGGGCGATCCTCGCTACTGGTGAGTCACCGGAAGGGGGCGTGGCTGGGGTCGGTCCGTCGTTGGTGCGGACACCGTTGCCCAAGTCCTTGACCCACAACGACAGGGTCCCACGGGAGACGCCCAACTCCCCAGCGATCTGCTTCAACGTCGCAGCGGGCGTGGTCTCGTACAAGTCAACGGCCTGCTGACGAAACTCCATCGAGTAGTTCTTCCTGGCCATGGTGATGATCATCTCGCTTCCTCCAGCCCATGCTGGATTCCACGTGTCCACAACCAGGGGTCAAGGCCCGCGCTTGGGTCGCTGATGGGGCTGCCTGCTGCGTGGGCTACAGGACCGGCCGGCAACTCGCCGTCACGACTTGGTGTTCGGCACCAGGTAGTGCGGGCCAATGAACCCGACGTGCACCTTGCCGGTTGTTCCCTTCGTGTCGTCATGGAAGTAGACGCGCGGAGCCAGGTCACCGCCGCCTTCAGAGATCTTGAGGTGCGCCTCCATGTAGAGCGTGCCGGACTTGTCGACCTTCTTGTCGACAGGGAAGATGCGAGCAGCCTTCCATTTCGCATTGCTCGCCACGGTCTCCGATTCGCGCATGGCGAGCTTCTTCGTGGTGGCTGGCCATGAGCTGCCGCCCTCCGCGCACCAGTTCCAGAAGCCCTTGGTGGCAGCCTCCTTGCCGCTTGATTCCTTGGCGTAGTCAGCGAGTGCTTGAAGACCCCGCCACACGGTGTTGCCCCACGCTGCCGCATTTGGAGTTGCATCCAGTCGATCAATGTCACGCACCGCCGCTTCGGGGATCACGAGGTGCTCCGTCAAGCTGAGTTGGGCTTGGATCACGGCCTCTTCGACGCTGTTGACCGCGTCGTCGGGATCGTCGTCCCCAGGCGAGGTGGCAGCTACCACGTCGGCTGCTCGGCCACTGCTGAAACCCAAGTCCCGCAGTCGCCTCAGCTGGCCGAGGGCCTCGTTGAGCTGGCTCTCCACTTCGCCTCGCTCCAACTGTTCCAGTTCCAGCTGCATCTCCAGTTCTTCCACACTGGCCCGGAGTTCAAGCACCTCACCCGATTGGTCGCGGCCGCCACTTCTATGCCCTTCTATGGCGCGCAACCGAGGGTCGGGGCGTCGTCGCGTAGACATGGAGGTCACCCAGTTGATGACGGGCTCCGCACCCCGCTGGGCGATCAGGTCACTGGTGAACACCCGATGGGCCGCCGTTGATTCGATTGGCCCCGGGGCATAGACGCGCATCGCCCCACCCCACACCGCAGCCCGATCAGGCAAGGCTGCTCGAAGGGCATCTTGGGCGTCCGGGTCCAGCCTGACCACGGTGGCCAGACCTGTCAGGCGACGTGCCATCGCGTCACTGCGCCCCATCGTAGAGGTGTTGAAGCCACTACAAGGGCTGGTGACCACCACCACGGGAAGCATGCGGTTTTCGTCCTCCAGGTGCTCCACCAGGACGGATACCCCTGGTTGTGGGATGTGTTGCACCGAAGTGAGGAGGCCGCTGGAACCCAACCGCGGCCGGTTGCCAATGCGCAGGAGGGCATCCACGACCCGGGGGCGCCCAAGGATGACGGGTCGGTGGATTCTGGCCGCCTCCATCGTGTTGTCGACCCAGCACGCCAACCGGCCGTCCAGGACAGCCACTCGGATACCCACGCCCCATGCCGCCTCGCTGTCCTGGTCTTCCAGGTCCACGAGGAACCCACGGGGATCCTCGCTGAACACGGTGTCCAGTCTGCGGGCCAGTCCGTTGCTGGTGGTGGTTTCGCTGCGCCCAGGCTCCAAGGTCGCCCCCACATCCTGCATCGCCCATTCCGCCACCGCGCGCTTGGCACGCTCCAGCGCATCGTCGGGAGACGTTTCGTCCAATGAGGCGGACCACAGCACGCGCGACATGACTGCCATGATGCGGAGCATAATTGCTGCCGGGGGTGCCGTCAGCACGTCGTGCTGATTCTCGCACGATGGGACCGCAGGAACCCGTGCACGTCGTGACGTAGAAGGCGAAGGCCAAGGACCCAGTTGGGGATCTTTGGCGGGACCCGCCCGCCGTCAGTTGCTCGCGATACTTTAGCGCGTGACGCCTACCCCCAACCCCGCCACCGAACTCCACGCCCTCCTGGAGTCTTGGGTGGAAGTGCCCGCAGGTACCTCTGTGACGGACTTTCGCCGTCGCGTCTTGATCGAGCGAATGAAGGCCGAGGGCGTGGGCCGCCCCCTTCATTCGGTCCGGTCGCTCTGTGAGTCGTCGGTTTCGATTTGATGGGTGCGCA